>JANMSY010000072.1:0-3429 GCA_031389865.1 Anaerolineales bacterium
CAGTTTGTGATGACGGTTGGCAATCCATACGTATGATGGTAGGCGCGCACAAAATGATCGCTGGCCGCCTTCGATGCCGAATAGGGTGAATTCGGCGCATAGGGCGTTTCCTCTGAAAAATAACCATCAGGCCCCAATGAACCAAAGACTTCATCTGTTGAAACATGAAGAAACCGAAATTCTGTTTTCTTTTCATCCGGCAGGCTGCTCCAATACAGACGTGCCTCATCCAGCAGGGTGTACGTTCCCACGACATTCGTTTGAACAAAATCGTCCGCATTGACAATCGAACGGTCCACATGCGATTCTGCTGCCAGATGCATGACGCCGGCCGGTTGATATTGTTCAAATAAGGAAGAGACCAGTTCCCGATCTGCGATATTCCCTTTCACAAATATGTAATCCGGATTGCCTGCCAAATCATCCAGGGAAAGCGCGTTGGCTGCATAGGTAAGCGCATCCAGGTTGACGACATGGTAGCGGCCATCGTTGATCAGCAGCCTCACCATGTTCGTACCGATGAATCCACTGCCACCTGTAATAAGAACCGTTTGTTTTTCAGCCATTTCTATCCTTTCACTATTGTGCTGCCATGTAGATAAAGTATGAAATATTGCCTGTACAAAATTACCTGCTTTTACTGCTCATTGTCCCGAAGCCTCGGACGGCTGCATTATGGGTTTCAGAAACCATCGGGACGTTCGATGTACGGTGAATAATTGAATTATAGTAGGCATTCACAAGCCGGGCCAATTATTTGTAACTACGGGCAATCTGAGGCATCCAGATCCGGCGTATAAATTTCGATCCTATTTGCATCGGCTTCCACTGTCAAATCAGAATGGTAACTACATAAGATATAAGGTGTAATGCGGGAATTCCACACATTGTTTTCTTCAAACAAGGGACCGTTCTCTTTGATGATCCGATTTTGCCGGGTGGCGATGATGGCCGCAAAACGCTGATTGGAAAGGTCGCTGTAGAATTTATCGAGGTATGGCTGGTTGCCAGACATTGCCATTTCCATCAGTGTTACGACTTCGTAATCAGGCACAAGAGGAATATTCACGTCACCTAACGCAGCCAGTTGACGCTCGTTAATGAACAGGACCGGTCCGTTTTTACCGGCCTCATTCACGATCTGGACCAGCTGCCGGTACGCGGCCTCATTTCTGCTCTCATTAAACGTGGGATAGGGTGAAAGCAACGGAATCAAAAACAACATGGGCATGACCAGCGCGGTCACAAATATCGGATGGGAACGAATTTTTAGAGGCGTTGACCTTTTTTCCACCTGGATGATTCCACTAACCAGGTAAACGGCTACCGTTCCAATCAGAACGGCATAGGCATCCATGTTGTGCAAATCCCCCCCGCCACCGATCTTCGTGCTAACGACGAGACTTCCCGCGAACAGGATCAGAACGATGGAGAATATCCCCAGCCAGCGAAGAGGGTGCATGGATTTCCATTGACGAAAAGCGGCGATCAAAATCGCCAGAAGCGGACCGCTTACGATCAGTATTCCCAGCACCACTCCCAATGAGTAGCTTTCGTTCGGCCATAACCGATACCATAGCAATTCGGATGAAAAACTGGATGCAAAGGCCTCAAGGTTATTCGCGTTCCCGGAAAGCGGGATGTAGGCTGCCTGGGCGAGCAAAGCAGCTCCCACACCGGCAATCATCCATAGCATGGGTTTTGAAAGATAACTTGATAATTGCTTAAGATACATTGAGCCAGATGCATTTGGCACGCGTGTTTCAAAAAGATAAATGACGACCGCAAGCATCGCCGGCACAGGGAACCAGTTGACACGACTGATACCTGCCCATGCAGAGGCAACAACCACAGCAGCCAGGGATCGCCAGGGATGCTTCCCTGACACGAACAGCAGCGGAATGATGACCATGACCTGCAGGTGGTAATAAACACCAACCCGCAGGAGGAACAGAAAATACCATCCCGCGAGTAACCATCCAAACGCCTTCTCCTGCGGCAGTATGACTCGTTTGGAAAGTACAAATGCCGCAGCCGCGGTCAAAACCACCCAGAGCAGGAATTGCCAGAAACGGTGTGCAGCAAGTCCCAGGCCAGGAAACAGAAATGGAACGGACTGCAACAGGTAACGGGTGGGATGAAGCGTGGAGAGAGGCAAGGATTCCCCGTAGATCCATCTGGAAAAATATAGAGAAGCGTAATAGTATCGGCTGCCTTCCGACCACCCCATGGAAAGCGGATAGGTCGTTACTGCATTCCATCGCAGAAGGATTTCGTAGGTAACACCGAGCAGTACCAGGGCAGCGGCAAAACCACCCTGCCAGGTCGTTTTAAGTGCCACTTTTAGTGCAGCCATCGCAGCTAGAATTGCCCACCAGCATGCCCAATAATACAGGATCAACATCATGCCCGGGTCATAGACAGGTCTTTTGACAGTCTGTCCGATTTCATTGGTAAATTTCACATAAGGTATGAGAAATAAAATTGCCAGAAAAAGGATCAAACCCGAGGCGCGCCTGAAGAAGTTATCCAAACGCAGATTCTTGAAGCGCAGGGAAATATTGAAAGGCAGATCACCAAAGCGGTTGATGCGAACAAACAACCAGATGGATACCAGAAGGATGCCGAAATACAATAGCAGCATCCCGCCCCAAATGGAGCGCGATAAGACAATCCCCGCCTCGGCGGCGCGCGAAAACGTCCACCATAGGGCAACCAGGTTGACAATAAAAGTAAATGCCATGAGGGTTAGCCAAAAGGAACGGGAGGGATATTTTTCCTGCTTCATTGTATTAGCTTTAAAATACAGTCTTTGGGGAAGATGCCTGCTTGTCAGTCATTGCAGCTAGCGCGGACGGTAAAAGGAACGCGCCTGGCAGACTGGAAATCACAAGATAGGCGCGGATGAGCATCACTATGGTCAGGCTCATCGTGGGCGCCACGCCGGCCACGTGTGAGAACAGAAATGTAAATGATAGTTCCTGCAGCCCATAGCCGTTAATCGATATTGGGATGAGGGTAATGAAATACGTGAGGCTCCACAGACCTGCGATCATCCAGAATGAAACAGAGCTTCCAAGATCATCCGTGAAAATATAAATTGAGCCGAACACGCAAAGCATGTGCACCCACGTGAAGAGCAGGGACACGAACAGCGAACCTGGTTTTTGGAGCCAGATCGAGAAAGTCGCAACAGTACGTTTGATAAAAGCAAGCGGCTTTGCAACAAAACCAACAACTGACAGATCAAGCGGGGTGCCTAACAGGATATTCCAGGAATAAAATATTCCAATGGGGAGCGTCATCAACATGCCGAGCATTCCGATCAAACGGTCTGCAGCAATGGACGCAAGACAGACTGCCCGGTCATAGCCCATCTGCATGGCTCCCGCCAGCCGCACCACATCGCCCCCGATGGTTGTTGGCAGG
>JANMSY010000088.1:0-10851 GCA_031389865.1 Anaerolineales bacterium
CGAGGAGGGTGCCTTTCCCGACGAAGCAATCTTACTCCTCAGACGGAAAATTGCTCGAAAATATGAGATTGCTTCGCAAAGAACCCTCGCAATGACGGGTTATGCTGAGGTTAGAATCAAATTCGTGATTTACTGAAATTATGCAGAATGGGGACGTCTCATTTCTATTCTTCATCATGAACTTCGGGGATATGTCCGGGTTTTTCCTTGCCCAATTCCAATGAACGTTGATAGGCGGCCCAGACCGCACGTGAGATTGCGGTGCGGAAACCCGCCTTCTCGAGATAATACAACGCTTCGGCTGATGTGCCGCCTGGAGATGTTACCTGATTGCGTAACGTTGCAGGATGGCGGGCGGCCTGCTGGTAGAAGGAAGCAGAGCCTTTGATTGTCTGTAGGACCAGCTGCTCGGCAATGCGGCGCGGGAATCCCATATGCACGCCCGCGTCGATCAAGGCTTCGGTGAAGAGAAAGACATACGCGGGGCCGAAGCCTGATAGCGCGGTTGCCATATCGAGATAACTTTCATCTTCGACGAAAACTTCCTCACCCAATGCGCCGAGTATGGCGCGCGCGATCTCCTGCTGTTCCTCAGTCACTTCCCTGGATGCAGTCCAGACGGTAATGCCTTCCCCGATCTGACCGGGAGTGTTGGGCATGGAACGTACTACGGATTTATGTTTCAGCCCTGTACTGATCTTTTTAATGGATGCGCCCGCGACGATGGAGAGCACCAGGGCATCAGAATGGATACCCTTAAGACCCTTCATCACTTCGCTCAGGCGCTGGGGTTTGACAGAGATGACCACCACATCTGACTGGGATATGGCAGTTGTATTGTCCATGGTCGTCTTAATGCCATACTTCTGATGCAGCTCCATTCCGCGTTCCGGTCGTGGACCAGACGCAATGATGGATTCGGACTTTGCCAGCTTCTTACGCAGCAATCCTGCGATCATGGCTTCTGCCATTACTCCGGGACCGATAAAAGCGATTTTATTTTTGAGCATGGGTTCCTCCAACGATGAATGTGAGCTATTATAAACAAATGAGCGGACATTTTATTGTCCGCTCATCTTTTGCCGTTTAATGATAACAGGCTTTAGCTATAGGCCATCTGCTCGACACGCTGCTGCTTCTTGAGCTGTCGTTTTGATGTTTTTGCTGCCAGCATGTTGATCTGTCGCCGTTTTGCGGAACGGATGATCAACTTGAGGAATTTTTGATGGTCATAGATCGGATCGTTGATCAATGAGAAATCGGCAGAACCCGGCTCGTCCGGTGCATAGAAGATACCGCAGTTCGGGTTGATTTCCAGCATGTGGATGGTTCCATCAGCAGACATTCGGAAGTCGCAACGGGCGTAGCCGTTGCCATCCATGGCTTTGAATACGCGCGCCGTTTGGTCACGCAACACTTTTTCAATTCGCGCATCACTAACCGGCGCAACGGACATCTTCTCGTATTCGACCCATTTCATATTGTAATGCTTGAAGGATTCGCCTTTGGGGAAGATGAATTCAACAGGCTTGAACGTGATGGGCTTGGCAGCGTCATCCGGGTTTTCCGCGATAAGACAGGTGAACTCGCGTCCCTCAATGAATTCCTCAAGAAGCGCGCGTCCGAACAGTTCAATTTCCTTTTCCGTCTGGATCTTGAGTTGTTCCATGTTTTCACAGCGCGAGTCGCGTGTGATGCCAATGCTGGCATATCCATGGGGCGGCTTGACCAGGACAGGGAAACGCAATCGCTTTGCCACACGCTCCACATCCTCCACACGGTCCACCATGACCCAGTTCGGTGCCGGGACATTTACCTTCTTTGCATAAGCCTTCATTTCCTGGCGTGAAGGATCGAAGAAGTCTGAGTCAGCACCTGTAAACGCAAGCCCAAGTTTCTCCATGGCCTGCACCAATCCAATTCCGGAGAGTGCATCGTCGGGTGTGCCGTCGCACAGATTAAAGAATACATCCACGCCTTCATTTGTAAGTTCGCGCAATTGTTTTTCAACATTCCTTGGATTCACCAGATGTTGTTTCCATTTGAACCCGTTCATGTGCGGCGATGGATCGTATGGCACATCATTGGGATCGGGTACGCTTGTCAATACACAGAGATACATGTCGAGTCCTTTTCTTTCCTGCTTTTCGATCAAGATATTCCTTGATCTTGATCGAGTTGTGTTTTCGTTTGCATAATCTTATTCAATAAAAAATTTTTCTTGTTATATGTTTCGATTAATCGAAACATATTTTTTAATTGTGTAGCTATATTCATTGTATCTATTTATTCGTTTATGTAAAGGTTTTTGATGATGGATAAGTTTAAAGTTTTGTTAGCATTTAATTTTATATTCATCAATAAAATTTTTTATTGCGCTACTGTTGTAAACGTATCAATGATTCTATTGTTATGCAATTTATTTTATGTATATCCATGTTGTTATTATTTATGATTTACATCTCTTGCAGCATGTATGTCAATCTTATCGATTGATAGGAAACAAAGTAGAATCGAGCAAGAGGAAAACATGACACTTCATTCTGAGATCTTTGAACAACCAGATCGACTTGCCTCCCTTCTCGATAAACAAGTACAGACTGTCCTTGAAATTGCAAAAGCCATTCAGGCGCGCAATGTGCAATATGTATTTCTGGCCGCGCGCGGCACATCTGATAATGCTGGAAGATATGCGAATTATCTCTGGGGCGCACATAACGGACTTCCGCTTGCACTGGCAACGCCTTCACTGTTTACCTATTATCAAAGCCCGCCGCGATTGAACAATGCACTTGTTGTAGGTGTATCGCAATCAGGCCAGTCGCCTGATATCGTCAGCGTGCTGGAAGAGGGGCGCCGACAAAATTGTTTAACACTTGCCATCACGAACATCGCTGATTCGCCGCTTGCCAACGCCGCGGACTTTGTTCTTGATATCCAGGCGGGTGAAGAAAAGGCTGTCGCTGCAACGAAAACATATACAACTGAACTCATGGCAATCGCCATGCTCTCTACAGCATTGAGCAATTCAACTAAACACTGGAATGAACTGGCGTCCGTTTCAAAATGGGCTGAGCAAACCCTTACGCTCGATCATGAGATTGCTCAAATGGCACAACGCTATCGTTACATGGGTCATTGCGTGGTGCTTGGGCGCGGGTTTAACTATGCCACTGCATTTGAATGGGCACTCAAATTAAAGGAATTGACGTATGTGAGTGCTGAGCCATATTCGTCTGCTGATTTTCAGCATGGCCCCATTGCCCTGGTCGATCGTGGATTCCCGGTTCTGGCTGTGGCGCCGCATGGCCGGGTGCAGGATTCGATGCGCGATATGTTGACCCGCCTCCGCAGGCAGAAGGATGCGGAACTGGTGGTCATTTCGGATGATGTGGACGCGCTCGCACTGGCGCAATCTCCGATCCAACTCCCGGCTCAGATTCCCGAATGGCTGACTCCGTTGGTGAGCATACTCCCCGCTCAATTGTTTGCGTGTCATCTCACGCAGGTCAAGGGATATGATACTGAAACGCCCCGCTCGATCACGAAAGTAACAGAGACACATTAATATATCATTGCGAGGAGGGTGAAGCCCGGCAAAGCAATCTCCGCTTAAGTGGGATGCTACTATTTAACAGGAGATTGCTTCGCCAAAACCGCTCGCAACGACATTATTTCATCCGCTTCGACATCAAAATATCTGGCTTGCCAGCACCATTTGCATCTGGCACCACACCGCTGATGACATATCCCATTTTTTGATAGAACGTAAAGGGATGGTTCTTCAAATTACGGATGTCACGCACTTTTTCCCATAGGTTCTCATAGAGATCAACATCTGACAGCGTCGTCATATGGTCTTCGTCATCGCTGCCGAGCGTAATGGACAATCCGCCCTTCAGGCGGACCTGCTCCTCGAAATCATCAACCAGCGCGCGGCCAAGCCCTCTTCCCTGCATGGATGGCTGCACTGCAAGCGGATGAAGCTCCCACACATTCCCGTCATACATGGCGATTCCACCGATAATTCCCAGCAATTTGCCCTGCTCATCCACTGCTACACGACAAATTCGTGCCGTTTCGAGCATTTCATGCACTTCCTTCAATCCATCCTCAAATAGGGGCCATGCATCGGGCCAGTGCTCGCGGAACGCGTCCACAAGTAACTGCGATGCCTGTTGTATAAGATGGTCATTGTCGGTTGAAAGGGAAATGATTTTCATTTTGGTTTTCCAGGCTTAAAGAGATAGTCACCGCCAAGGTGACTGTCTCTTCTTGATTACTGCCAAAACTGCGGCAGATATTCCTTGTAGCTTGTCAAATAATCATCCAGTATTCTCTTCGCAATCTCAATGTCAGTGATCACGGGATCAAGTAGGAGACATTGCAGCGCCTTCTCACGACTGCCTTCAATGGCCGCGTTGACGCCCAGCTGCCCGGTGACAATTTCCCTGCGGCATAGCTCGGCAACCGGCTCAGGCAATGAACCCACATGGACAGGGTGAATCCCTGCGCCATCCACGATGACAGGTGTCTCCACGGTTGCGCCGAGTGGCAGATTGCTGATCTGTCCTGTATTCGGAAGATTGGCAGCCAGGTGATAATGAGTCGTCCCACCTGCCACATTCTCGATCATTTCGAGCGCGCCTTCTGAGTCGGTCTCCAATAAATGCTCGATCGTTTGATGACCGCCTGCCATCTCATTAATGTGATCGAGTCCAAAATCACGGAACGAAGCCATCATCTCCCAATCATACAGGCGGATGTTGTATTTATCCCAGGGCTGGGTCTGTGAGTCGCTTAGCCATGGAAGATATTCACACAGATGGGTATCGCCAGGGACAGGGAACAATCCAAAGGCGGAGAAAATATCCCTCGTCAGTGGCTCAAAAGCAGGACTTAATTCAAAGAATCGTTTTCGAAATAGTGGATAAAGATCCTCGCCCGTACGACGGTCATGAATGGAAAGAATCCATGTAAAGTGATTTAATCCTGCAGCGCGAACTTCAATCAGTGGAACGATCTGTTGACGCACGCGATATTGCGCAGAAGACTGATCCACAGCAGCGTGCATCCCCGTAAGCTCTTCGGGCACCTCGATGCCGAGATCTTTTGCAAGCGCAACACCGACCATCCCATAGCCCGCATAAATCTGATGACACAAGCCAACGGCTTTGATCCTGCTATGACGGTTAACCGCGTCACAAATGCGGACCATCGGGTTGGTGAAGTTGACAAACCATGCATCCGGACAAGCTTCCTCCATATGATGCGCAATATGCATGATGGGACCGATGTTGCGCGCTGCATGTGCAAAACCACCGGGCCCGCCGTTTTCAGCGTACGGCTGGTGGACACCGTATTTGATCGGGATCTCAAAATCCTTTTTCCATAAGTTTTCGCGCGCACCTACTTCGATTGCATTGACAACAAAATCGCTGTCAGCCAGTGCATCCTGATGATTTGTGTGTGCGGTGATGGTGAAGTGCGCATCCCAATCGTGGTTGAGCCTGTTCGCGAGACGCTGAACGATATCCAGGCTGACAGCGTTGCGATCCACCAGGGCAAGCGTGGAGCCGCGTAATTTTTTCGAGCGCATGATTGCTGAAAGTGTATTCTCGCCGAACGATGCAGAACCTGCGCCAATCACTGTGATCTTTATTGGAAAAGACATGGTTTCACTCCTATGCTCAGTGTGTTGTGTAATTAAAAAAGATGGACGCGGCGATTATAAATCATCCGCGTCCTGATTCGCTGTGAACTACTTCCTGTTCACTACTCATCGATCGTCACCTCTGCGGTCATGCCCCACAATAATTTTTCGGGTTGGTCGTTGAATGTAATGCTGACTTTGAATACAACATCTCCGCCAACACTGTCTGCAATGGGCGAAATGGCAGTGACTGTTCCCGGAACGCTCTCGTTCAGCGATTCGATAAAAATAGTTACAGGCGCACCGATCCTGATCTTTGTGATATCGCGTTCGCTCAAGTCTGTTGTTTCGAGCTGCAATGTGTTCAATGTGGCAAGTGTGACAACAATTTGATTCTGCTCCACATATTCACCAGGAACAACATTGACCGAAGCGACCGTCGTATCATAAGGCGCAACCAGAGTGGACTCAGCAAAGGTTTTTTGGGCGATCTCCATTCTGGCTTCCGCGCTGGCTGCCTGCGCATCTGCGCGTTGACGTACCTCGGGCGGGACCACATCCCAAAACTTCTTGCCGTTCCTGATATCTCTCACACGTTTGTATCTTTGCAGTTCAGCGTATGCCTGTGCGGACCGCAAAGCCTCCTGGGCCGCCACAACGTTGTATTCCACGTCCGGGGTATTCAATACAATGAGTGTTTGTCCCGCTGTGACTTCGTCGCCTTCCTCAACCATAACGTCCTTTACAAGAGCAGATGTGAGAAAGCCCAAACGCGATATTTGTGCGGGAACTACAACCGCAGATGCGATCACTGTCCCTGCCTCCTGCGCGGCAGATACAGGGTTCACCAACAAGGCAAGGACGGCGGTCAAACTCAATAACGCGGACCAGGGGATCCGTTTCATTCTGTGCTCCTGCCTATTCATTGGTATGAATCTCAACGTCCGCGCTCATGCCCCAGAGCAGGCCCTGAGGCTGATTGTCGAGTCTGATGGTTACTTTGTAGATGACATCCCCACCGAGCGTTGTTGAGATGCGCGCCACGTCTGTAACATTGCCGCTGAACTCTTCACCGAGCGCTTCGATGAAAACCGTGGCAGGCTGGCCGATCTGGACCCTTGTCACATCGCGTTCGCTTAAGTCTGTGGTTTCGATCTTGTAGCTTGCCAGATCTCCCAATACGATCACCACTGAACCCGGTACCACTACTTCAGCGGGAGCAACATCCAACGAGACGATCGTTCCATCAAAAGGCGCGCTCAATGTGGATTGGGAGGCGAGCACGGCCTTGGCCGAATCGACCAGCGCCTGCGTGCGAGCGACCTCTGCATCGGCAGTCTGGAGATGGATTTCGTCCAGACCCAGCCGCTTGTTATATTGGAGTTGAACCTGGGCTGCCAATAAAGTAGCCTCTGCCTCGCGAACGCGCGCTTCCTGAATGGTTGTGTCGAGCATAACGAGAGTTTGGCCTGCTGTCACTTTGTCGCCGACTTTCACATCCACAGCAGTAACCCGTCCGACAGCAGAAAACGACAATTGCGCGTCGTTCTCCGGCACGATAACCGCTGAGGCAGAGACAGAATCCTCATCGCTGGACTCATTATTGGTTGCTGTATTTCCACCATCCAATGATACGGTTGGAATGGCAGTTGGCTGGGCTGGAGATGTGCATGCTGATAGGAACAAAGCCATAAGGATCAGGATGCTGAGATATTTTTTCTTCATTCTTACTCTATGATTTTCCGTTGGATTTGCTGTCTTTTGTGATCAGGCCATCCTGCAGGGTTACCACACGATTGGCGTAGCTGATGACGCGCGGATCGTGTGTGGCAAACACAAATGTGACGCCAGTCTCCTTGTTCAACTTTTGCATGATATCCATGACCTGCTTGCCGTTCTCGGTATCGAGGTTGGCCGTAGGCTCGTCAGCCAGGATCAGTTTGGGGTTGGTGGCAAGGGCTCGGGCGACAGCGACGCGCTGTTGTTGTCCGCCTGAGAGTTGATCGGGGCGGTGATGGGCGCGGTCGGTGAGTCCCACAGCTTCCAGCATTTCATTCACGCGCGCTTTGCGTTGTGCGGGCTTTGTGCCATTCAACAGCAGCGGCATCTCCACATTTTCGTAGGCAGTCAGGGTTGGGATGAGCGCAAAGAATTGGAATACAAATCCGATGGCGTTCTTGCGCAGGTCAGCACGCTGGTTGCGATTCAGACGGGTGGCATCCTGACCATTGATCACCACCTGGCCCGACGTGGGCTGGTCGAGCAGACCAATGAGCTGCAGGAGAGTGGTTTTGCCTGAACCAGAAGGTCCAACGAGTGCAGTGAACTCTCCGTTTTCGATAGACAGATCGACGCCGCGAAGGGCTTTGGTTTCCACTTCGCCGATTTTGTATGTGCGCGTTGCCTGGGTAACTTTTGTAACTTCCATGTTAGTCTCCTAATCCGTGTAATGCTTCGACAGGTTCCATGCGCGCGGCAAGGGTGGCAGGATAGAGTGAAGCGACGAGGGTAATAATATAGGTAACGATAGCCAGAGTCACGGCGTTGTTCAATGTGAGGTACGCATAGATACGTTCTTCAAAGAGCACACCCGTGATGCCCATATTGCCAATATAAAAACCATACTTTGAGAAAATGTAGACCATCGCACCGCCGATGATCAATCCGCCGATCACGCCGCCTGTGGCAAGCAACGCGGCTTCGGCAAGGAACTGGGCCATGATGCCGCGTCCTTTCATGCCGATGGCTGCCAAAATACCGATCTCACGCGTGCGTTCAAAGACTGCCATCACCAGGGTATTTGTGACAACGGTGGCGGTGATTCCCAAAACGATCAGGTACAGAAAGATCAGCAATACACCCGCGTAATCTTCAAATTGAACGACGAACTGGTTCTGTTCACGCCAGGTGAGGATCTGATAATTGGATTGCAAAGCCTGTTCAACGGCTTCCGCCTGTTCACTGTCCTGCAGCAGGACAAAGATGGTGCTGGCATGGTTTTCCGTCTGGGTGATTGCCTGGGCCTTGGCTAGCGGCATGAAGACAGTGTTTTCATCGAAGGCGGGCGTACTCGTTGTGTAAACGCCACGGATGGTGAACAACTGCTCCTGTACGTCACCATTGGATGTGGTGACCAGCAGGTTGACCTTATCGCCGACATTGAGATTGAACTTTTCTGCGAGGATGTTGCCAACCAGGATTCCTTCGCGGTCATCTGCTTTGACGAAATCGCCAGCGATCATTCCCTCCCGAAAAGGCTGGTTCGCAGCCGAGTCAGGATCAATACCGAGGATCTGTACGCCCTTCGATTCATCACTGATACTTAATATCGCGCTGGCGATCAGGCGGGGTGTGGCAACAGTGACCTGCTGCATTGACTTGATCTTCTCAACCACATTGTTGGGCTCTGCTATTAAGTCGTCCCATTTCAAGCTGATCCTGCCTTCTTCATACGATGCGGAACGGATCTGTAGATGTCCGCTTTGGAGGCGGATGGTGTTTTGCAGTGCGCCGCGCATCTCACCTTCGACCACGGATGCCATGAGCAATAGTAATGACATCCCAGCTGCGACCGCAAGTGCCGACAGCAGGGAACGGGTCTTGTTACGCCCGATGTTGCGAAAAGCCATTTTGAATAGTTGTGTCATAGGATACCTTTGTGTTCACCCTGTTGTAGTGCAGGGGCGACTTTCCTACTTATTTTCTTCCCATGGCTCGAGTTTCTGATGTTGGTTTCAGCAGGTACATGGGAAGAAGCGTCATCCAGGCCAGACCGATCATGACAGAGATGCGCTGGTATAGCCCAGCAAAATTCTTCAGACCCTCCACCTGTAGGAAACCTGCCATCGCGATCATGTATACGATGATGAAGGCGATGGCACTACTCCTTGAATAGATCGCCCAGTTGCGCTCACCTTTTGCAGCGAAGATCTGCGCGAGCACAAAGCATGCAATTGGCAAGCCGAAGATGAAAGATGCAAAGAGCACGTGCAGGCTCCCGATGAAAGTGGGTGGCAGGAGCATGACTGGAGTTCCAGGCGGATAACCGTTTAGAGGATCGGTGGCAAAGAAGCCAGTACCGATAAACCCGATGCCAACCACCCCGATCAGTATTGCTGCCCATATTGATCCACCACGTAACTGATGCGCGTTCCGCAGTCCAAAGGCGAGGGCCAGTGTCAATAGTCCCGTGATGATGAAGTTGGCAACTTGTGTCCAGCCGAATTCGCCCAATGAAAGCGCACTGATGGGATGTTGCAGGGGATCATAGTTGGCGCGGGTGAGTCCCTCGACGAACCAGGCAATCGTAAAGAATGGACCAGCCATTGCTCCGCAGATGAGGAGCAGCCTTGTCTTCCTATTGTTTGCATGTGGAGAAGTAGTCGATTGCATGTTTATATCTGCGGAGCTTAAACGTGATGCAAAGCCTCAGAAGGCTCGCGGCGTGCGGCAATCAGGGCGGGGATCAGGGCAGCGAGTGCAGCGATCACGAGAACCACAATGGAGCGCCCAAACAATTTGCTCATTCCAAGGGATGAGTAAATACGGCCACTGATCAAGGCTGTGTATTCGGTGATGCCTGCGAACTGGCTGTAATCCATCCCAACCCGCCCCAGGCTGAGGTTGGCCATCAACCCCATGGCAATTCCTGCAATGACGCCCACGACGCCGATCAATGTCCCTTCCAGGATGAACGTTGTGGCGATCTGGTACGGTTTTAGGCCCATGGCACCCAGCAGACCGATCTCACGCGTCCGTTCGTAGATCGCCATCAGCAGCAGGTTCAAGATCCCGATGCCAGAGATCATGAGAATGATGACACTGAAGATATCCATCACAGCGCTTTTCGAGTTGATCGCGCTGCCAAGTTCGGGATAATTCTGCTCCCACGATTCCACCTCATAGCCAGGCAGGACAGGGGAGAGCGCAGCGACCACAGCCGATTCCAGACCGATCTTCTTGAGCGTGATCTGCACTTCTGTTGACTGGCCGCGCAAGCCAAAAAGGTTTTGCGCCTCGGTCAATGAAATATAGGCAGTCCCTTTTTCCATGCTCGGAATGCCAATATCATAGATGCCAATGACAGTCATGGTGCGCTGGCGGTTCTGTTTGTGGATATCACTCCCGACCATCGTGAGGCGGTCGCCCACCTGAATGGATAGGGCATCCGCCAGTCCCTTGCCGATCAGAACTGAATC
>JANMSY010000094.1:0-3412 GCA_031389865.1 Anaerolineales bacterium
TATACGCCGGCCCGGTACAAAAGTAGCAAACAGGGCATCCAACCCCGCATGTTATAATGCCAAACATGCCAACACGAACCAGGAACATAGAAGAAATAGAAGAACCTGTGATTGAGCCTGAGTTTCTCGACGAGCCTGCTGTCATTGAACCGCAGGAGGAGGATACCGTCACATTCAAGCGCAGTCATTTGTATGCAGTGCTGACCGTGCTCGCCTTCGCGGTAGGTGTACTGGTCGGCTACGTGGTGTGGGGGTTTGGAACTACTGGCAGGGGTGCGCAGACAGCGGCCCAGCCTTCCGGTGAAATTGCTGAAGCGCCAGTGACGCAGGAGCCTCAGTTCGTCCGCTATGATATCCCCTCTGATGGGTTCCCGTCACTCGGCCCCGCGGATGCGCCCATCACGATCGTGGAATTTAGCGATTACCAGTGTCCATTCTGCCGCCGCTGGCATGATGAGGTCTATGAATCATTGCTTGCCGCATACCCGGGCCAGATCAAAATGGTCTATCGGCACCTGCCTCTCACATCCATTCACCCGGATGCGTTCGGAGCTGCTGAAGCTGCGATGTGCGCCAATGAACAGGATGCCTTCTGGCCCTATCACGAGAAACTTTTCAGCAGTGACAGCCTGGGGAGCGACGTCTACTCGCAATATGCGCAGGACTTAAACCTGAACCTGGCTACGTTTGAGAGCTGCATGACCGAACACAAATATAAGGCTGCCATTGAGGCGGATAGTGATTTCGCAGTAAATCTGGGGGTACGCTCGACCCCAACGTTCTTTATCAACGGGCTTGCCATCGTGGGAGCCCAACCGCTCGACGTTTTCAAACAAGTGATAGACAAGGAACTCGCTGGAGAAATCCCACAGTAGGAAAACACGGGCGGCCAGAAACTGGCCGCTCTGATTTTATGGAGGAGTTATGAAGAAGTTTGTGGCAGTGGCTGGCAACATTGGCGTTGGAAAATCCACCCTTGTGGAATTGCTGTGTGTACGCATGGACTGGGAACCCTTCTATGAGCCGGTGACCGAAAACCCCTACCTCGCTGATTTTTACAGGGACATGGATGCCTGGTCATTTCATTCGCAGGTTTTTTTCCTGGCGCACCGCCTGCGCGCGCATTACAAACTGTCGCAATACCCCACCTCGGTGGTGCAGGACCGCAGTGTGTATGAGGACGCAGAGATCTTTGCCCGAAATTTATACCTGCAGGGACACATCCAAAAGCGCGACTACCAGACCTATCGTGACATCTACGAAACGACCATGAGCTTTCTGCCGCCCCCGGACCTGGTCATCTATCTGCGGGCCTCCGTTCCCACGCTGATGAACCGCATTTCGCACCGCGGACGCGACTACGAGCAGACGATCAGCCCCGAGTACCTGAACGGCTTGAACAATCTCTACGAGACATGGATCGACAACTTCACGCTCTGCCCGATCCTGGCTGTGCCTGCCGACGACCTGGATTTTGTTGCACGCCCGGGTCACCTGCGTTTGATCATGCAAAAAGTGGAGGACAAGCTGACCGGCACCGAGGAGGTTGTTTTTGATGCGGCGGAAGTGGCGAGAGCTGCAGAGGATTAATCAAACAAAAGGCGACTCGTAAGTGAGTCGCCTTTTGTTTAGTCTGCAAAGACAGGCCATTTGCCATTGGTTCCAGGCAGGTACTTCTCATCATACCAGCCTGTCCGATCCCAAAATGCGGCACGCCAGATGTTGTGTCCATAGGGCTCACACTCCGCCCAGGCAAATTCGTCGGGGAGGGTATCTGCAATGGGACAGAACAGCTCTATGGCGCCTCCACGCGGCGGAGAGCTGGTGCCACCTAATGAATTTTGCAGCCCAGGCGTGGGAAAACAATTCTTGTTCCAATCGTCCGCGCCGCCGTTATCGGGCAGACGGCAGTAGGATTGATCTGGATAACCCACAATGAAATAGTTGTAGGCATCCATTAACTGACCATTGGGCTTCAACAGGCGCACACCGTCGCCGCCATCGCCGAGCAGCAGTCCCGTTTCACTGCCATAGAAGACGATCCGTTCGCCAGGCCGAACCACCACTGCGGGGAGGCGATATGGGGCAGAGCCGATATTGACTTCATCATCCAGGCTGTAGCCGCCCAGGTTCACATCCACCACCCCGTGATTCAGCAACTCAACATACTCATCCTCCACATTGACCACGCCGTCAAGGTTCCAGTCATGCCCGGGGCGCGGCACAAATTCATTGATGACAACCAGCGGAGGCGGGGGGAGAGGCGTGAATATACGGGTGGGGGTGCGTACAACAATCACAGTAGGAACCCTGCTGGGTGTAGGTGTTACAGAAACCGCCCAGTTGGCAGATTTTGGCGTACCATGAATAAGAAAAGACGTAGAGCTGGTTCCTCGGGAGTCGTGTTTTGTCCAAGTGGCTGGATTGACATTTGTGATCCAGGCTGAATCGCTATCTGCGACAACGCCGCGGCGTTCCATTGTGCCATGTGTAGTTGAGCTTGTGATGCCTGCCGGCCAATTCCCGCCATTTACATTGGCGGTATCAATCAACCGGCTGGAAGCATCAAATAAACGTAGTATTTCAAAAGAGTTATTTAATTCTCCGGTGTAAATCAAGTCAGCGGTAACATCGATAACTGTTGTATCGTCCGTCCTTTCGAGTAAGTAGAAACCTTTAGGAGCAATGCTGGCACCGGGTGGAAATACGATATTCGGGCTCGTATCATCCGCTTTCAAAAGCCACCCCGCCAGATCGACAGTGTTTGTTCCGGGGTTATACAACTCTATCCATTCATCTTCAGATGCTGCTCCCGTTCCCATCCACGCGACTTCGTTGATCAGCACGCTGAGATAACCTGTTGGCGAAGCGGTATTTGTTCGCGTGCCCGTGGCTGTAGCTGTACCCGTTGCTGACGCTGTTGGCGTGGCAGTGACCGTGTTTATCCAATTTGCCTGGCCGGGCGTGCCCTTGATGTTATTTCCTTGTCTATCATGCGCAACGGGGACGGTTCCCCCATAGGTTGTCCATGCCGTGGGGCTATCGGGGCTTGTGCCCTGTCGCTCCATGCTTGCATAGGTTGGGGAGCCAAGCCCGGCATTCCAGGCTCCACCGTCGAGGTTGGCTGTATCCACCTGATTCCCATTTGGGTCTACCAGGTAGAGTATTTCCGCATCTGGATTATTTTGAAATGGGTTACCTGAATAGATCAGGTCAGCTGTTAAATCATTGAAGGTTGTTGCAGAACGGGCAGCGACAAAATAATAACCGGCAGCAATGGTTCCGCTCAAATTAATAGTGGGAATTCCGTCCTCGGATTCGAGCTGCCAGCCATTCAGGTTGATGGCTGCCCCAGTGTTGTTATACAGCTCAAACCACTCGTGTCTGCCATCTGCGGCCGTACCACTCCATG
>JANMSY010000096.1:0-2524 GCA_031389865.1 Anaerolineales bacterium
GGAGCGTACCCGTTCGAGGCCTATATTCGTCCTGTCAATGCGCATATACTGCCCAGCCGCCTGTGCTTCATCGCTCACTTCACAAACTCTATCCAGCAGCATATTGACCAGACTGAATGTTTTCTATCTCGTTTTCCTCGCCGCGGCTGATTCAACCAAATATTACTATTTTGTGTAAATTATGATTTCAAGTCCTTATCTCATCTTATGGAAATCTAGGCATTTTGAATTGCTTTTTCGTCAAAAATGCATGCAATCGCAGAATACAGTGCAGTTTGCATTAGTAGAAAAGTCCCGTTTTCATTGATGCAAACTCCAAAGTGGATTCTAGTGGTTAGAATGAATTTAGTTCAAAAGGAGAAATACATGTTCAAGAAAAAATCACTCGCAGGCATATTGTTGGTTATGGCACTGTTGTTCGCCCAGGCGGGCACGGTGTTCGCCGCTCCCTCCACACAGGAAGCAACACCAATTCTCGGAACGATCCAGAACATCACTCCAGAAACCAATGAGAATGGTGTGACCACTTTACTTGTCACGGTGCTGGATGACATGGGCGCCGCTCAGACAGTCCGCCTCAGTGTTGAGACAGCGGTTGCGCTTGGATGGGTCACCCTGGATCCCACCACAAATGAACTGCTGGTCGATTCAACCAAAGTCGGTCAGCTTGTGGAAATTGATCCTACAACAGTGATCGTCGATGAAGAAACAGAAAATGTCCATCCCATTGCTGCCATATTGGCTTCCTTCTTTGGTGTGGATGCAAGCGTAGTAGACGCTTATCATGAAGACGGTTACGGATTCGGCGTAATTGCCCAGGCCATGTGGATGGCGCAGGGACTCGAAACTGATAATGCTGATATCACGGCAGGCATGATCCTCGAAGCCAAGCGGGATAAAGATTTCAGCGCGTTCACCCTGCCAGACGGCTCCACACCCACCAACTGGGGCCAGTTCAAAAAGGCCGCACTTGGAAAAGATAAGAAGAACCTTGGTGTCATTGTCTCAGGACAGGCCGGCGACAGCGTAGATGACTTCGCTGCTCAACAGGAAAACGGAAAAGGCAACGGCAAGGATAAGAATAAGGACAAAGGCAATAACGGAAACGGCAAGAATAAAAACCCATAAATCATAAATGTGGAGTGGTAAAAAGGAGCGGCCCAGGTCGCTCCTTTTTATTTGATAGAACCTGATAGCACAATCGGTTAAAATATCGTTGAGGTAAAACGATGCGACAAGTTGCTATTCTCGGAATTGGACAAATAAAAGTTGACGAACACTGGGATCTGTCTCTGCGCGAGCTGGGCGGTAACGCTGCCTTCGCCGCCATGCAGGATGCGGGCATGGACAGGGTCGATGCGCTGTTTGTCGGCAATATGCTTTCCCCCATGGTTAGCGGGCAAAACCAGCTCGGGACTTTCTTTTCAGATTGGATTGGGCTATGGGGTCAGGAATCGGTCAAAGTGGAGGCTGCGTGCGCTTCAGGGGCGGCGGCGTTCCGCGCGGGACTAATGGCCGTTTCCGCAGGTGACATTGAATCAGCGCTGGTGATTGGCGTCGAGAAGATGACAGACAAGGCAGGGCACGACGTCACTGCCGCCCTGGCAACCGCGGCCGATGCAGATTATGAAGTGGAACAGGGCATATCATTTGTGGGCATCAATGCACTGATCATGCGCCGTTACATGCATGAATACGGATGGAAACACGAGGATTTTGCCCCCTTCTCCATCAACGCACATGCCAATGCGCTGCATAATCCGTTTGCACGGTTGCATGAAAAGATTACAGTTGAAAGATTCGAGAAATCATCCATGGTTGCCACGCCCATCAACTTAATGGATGCTTCACCTACTGGGGATGGCGCGGCAGCAGTAATCATCGTCGCGGCAGACAAGGTTGCATCGCTGAGGGAAAGGCCGCGTATCACGGTGGCAGGCTCGGCGTCCGCGACAGATTCGATTGCCGTCCATTCCCGGAAGGACCCTCTCTTTTTATCCGCTGGATATTTGTCCTCCAAAAAGGCGTATGAGCTGGCAGACGTTGGGCCAAAGGATATTGATGTGTTCGAACTGCACGACGCGTTTTCGATCATGTCAGCACTCTCGCTCGAAGCATGCGGATTCGCGGAACGCGGCTTGGGGGTGAGACTCGGACTCGATAATGAGATTGGCCCAGGTGGACGCGTGCCCGTCTGCACCCGTGGTGGATTAAAGGCGCGCGGGCACCCTGTCGGCGCAACAGGGATGTATCAGATCGTGGAGGTCGTCCAGCAATTACGCGGTGAGTGTGGCAAAACACAGGTCGACGGCGCAAAGGTTGGCATGACGCAAAACATCGGTGGTTCAGGCGCAACCATCCTGACGCATATTTTGAAAGCGGAATAAAAAAGTCTGGTCTCTTCATGAGACCAGACTTTTTGTGGTCATTGGGAGTTGCCGTGATTCTGCTAACGAGGGATTGTCAAATCCCGTCCATGCAGGAAATACACTGGCATTTGCCTCGAATCTGGCGGCTGGATTTG
>JANMSY010000097.1:0-14058 GCA_031389865.1 Anaerolineales bacterium
GAAGAAGGGCTGATCGTCCCCGTAATTAAAGGCGCGGACAATTTGTCCCTATTGGCGATGGCTCGTATGGTCAATGATCTGGCGAACCGGGCACGCTCGAAGAAGCTGCAAACTGACGATGTCAAAGGCGGAACGTTCACCCTTACCAATCATGGCATCAGCGGATCGCTGTTCGCCTTCCCCGTCATCAACCAGCCGCAGTGTGGGATACTGGGTGTTGGTGCCATGCAGAAGCGTGTCGTAGTGATCGATGATGCAATTGCGATACGCCCGATGGTATATCTATCCTTTGTCTTCGACCACCGCATTCTGGATGGCGCCTCGGCGGACTGGTTCTTGATGAAGGTCAAGGAAACATTGGAGAATTGGGTATAGATGACGAACTTCGATGAACGCGCAAAGGATTGGGATTCAGACCCGAAAAAGGTGGAGCGGGCGCGTGTAGTGGCAGAAGCAATTCGCAAAACTGTTCCGTTATCCAACGACATGAAAGCCCTTGAATATGGATGCGGCACAGGTCTGTTGAGTTTTGCGCTTCAATCAGATTTGGGACAGATCACGCTTGCAGATACATCACAGGGCATGCTGGATGTTTTGAGCGAAAAGATTGCCAGCGCGGGCGTGACGAATATGCAACCCGTGCGGCTCGATCTTGCAGCAGATCCCCTGCCCGCCGAACGCTACCACTTGACCTATTCTCTGATGACCCTCCATCACATCCATAATGTGAATGATATTCTCGTCAAGTTTTGGGAACTGCTTGAACCCAATGGGTTTTTATTGGTCGCTGACCTCGATCGGGAGGATGGCTCATTTCACACAGACGGTTCGGCTGATGTGCATCTGGGCTTCAAGCGTGATGAACTGCAGCAATTGGTTGAAGCCATCGGCTTTGGTAATATCACTTTCACCACTGCCTATGAGATCAGGAAGAAAATCAATGATGTTGAAAAGACATTCCCCGTCTTTTTGATGTCGGCACAGAAATCCAGGCATTGAGGAATTTCATGGTAAAAGAACAAGACCATCCGAACATCAGTCCCATGGTTCACCCGCCCATTGTCGCTTTGATGTTCATTGTGATTGCATACTTTCTCGGACGTTTTATTCCTCTTCCTTTTGTGGCACCAATGTTCCTGCGGAACATCGGCCTGACACTAACCTTTGTCGGCTTCCTGCTCGGCATCGGCGCGTTCATTGAATTTAGAAAAGAGCGTACCACGCTTGACCCGCATGGTACAGCGAAGCAATTGGTCACATCAGGAATCTATCGTTTTACACGCAACCCGATCTATCTCGGTTTTCTACTTATGGTTATTGGGCTGCCCCTAAATTCAGGCGTATATTGGGGAATCATCATGGCGCCGTTTTATATGATGACGATGACGCGCCTGGTCATTGATCGCGAAGAAGTGTATTTGGAAAGAAAGTTTGGGAAAACATATGCCAGCTACAAGTCGCGCGTGAGACGCTGGCTGTAGTAGTAAAATATCAGACATTCCATGTCGTTGCGAGCGCAGCGAAGCAATCTCCTCGTGAGGCGGCTTTGTCACAGCAAATGCTCCTCGCCATGACAGAAATAAGGAGAGATTATGGCTGAAAATTTTGATGTTGTTGTGATTGGTGCAGGACCTGCGGGATACGTTGCCGCGATCCGTGCCGCGCAGCTCAAGCAGAAAGTTGCAATCGTTGACAAGCAATGGCTTGGCGGTGTTTGTTTGAATGTGGGCTGCATCCCGTCGAAGTCTCTGTTGAAGAACGCCGAGATCGCGCACACGCTTCGTGAACGCGGCAAGGATTTTGGATTTTCATTCGATAACTTGAAGCTGGATTTCAGCGTCGCTGTAAAACGCTCACGACAAAACTCAGACCGTTTGACCAAGGGCGTCGGATTCCTGATGAAGAAAAATAACATTGCGGTCTTCATGGGAGAAGCGCATCTGACCAAGCCGACCACTGTCACCGTTAAAGACAAGGATGGCAGGACGACGGAGTTGACCGCCCAAAATATCATCATGGCGACGGGTGCCAGCGCGGCCGTTCCCGGCGCGTGGAAAGTGGATGGCGAGAAGGTGGTCACCTATTGGGAGGCGATTTTGCAGGAGAAACTTCCCAAGTCTGTGATTGTCATTGGCTCCGGCGCGATCGGCGTGGAATTCTCCACAGTCTGGAACTCCTATGGCGTTGACGTCACCATTGTCGAGATGCTGCCGCGTATTGTCCCATTGGAAGATGAGGAAGTTTCGAAGGATCTCGAGAAGGAATTCAAAAAGCGTGGCATCAAAATGATGACGGGCCACAAGGTGGAGTCGGTTGAAGCGACTGCGAACGGTGTCAAAGTGAAAGTATCCGCTGAAGGCAAGGAAACTACCCTCGAAGCAGATCAGGCTCTGGTGGCGATCGGTTTCCGCCCGAACTCGGGAGGACTCGGTCTCGAAGAAGTGGGTGTCAAGATCAGTGACCGTGGCTTTGTGGAGATCAACGAGAAGATGCAGACGAGTGTGCCTGCCATTTATGCCATCGGCGATGTGACCGGCAAGTTGATGCTGGCGCACGTTGGCTCGGCAATGGGCATTATCGCCGCCGAGAATATTGCCGGTGCAGAAACGATCACACTCGACTATGAAATGATGCCGCGGGCTACTTATTGCCACCCGCAGATCGCATCGTTTGGTCTTACTGAAGCCCAGGCGAAGGAACGCGGCTATAACATCAAGATCGGGCGCTTCCCTTTCCAGGCAAATGGCAAGGCCCTTGGAATGGGCGATTATGCAGGCTGGGTCAAGATCGTTATGGACGAAAAATACGGCGAGATCCTCGGTGCGCATATGATCGGCCCCGAAGTGACCGAGCTGCTTCCCGAACTAACCCTGGCGCGCATGATGGAATTGACTCCGCATGAGATCGCCCGCAACGTCCACGCGCACCCCACGCTTTCTGAGGCGCTGATGGAAGCAGCACATGGGGCTGATGGAACGCCGATACATCTTTAGTCGATAACCCTGCGAAGGTTCACACACTTTCAGTGCAGCCTTCGCAGGGTTTTTTTGTCGGTGCGAATCGGTGATTAAACAGAACCAGCCTCGATTGGGGAAAGATGCGGGCGAGTCGGCTGTATGGAACGAAATCAGGGCGGAGTTGGTCTTACAGGTATAATAGTTCTACTTTTGTTAGACAAATTAATTACGCCGTTTTTATTCTTTTTGCAGGAGGTCGTATGAGTAATTCACCACTGCAGTCACATGGAAATGTGTCACAGCGGGGGCTTCTGAGTCTTGCAATGTTGGTGTTCAGCGTTGGGGGGTTGATCATCGCCATGCTCGCCGGCTTAAGACTCGTCCTGGATATTTTTAGTGTAGGTTTAATGGAGTCAATGGCGTCACTTGATGGTCTGATTACCAAGGTGATCGTTGTTGGGCTTGCCTACCTGGTTGGATGGCTGACAGCCATGGTGGCGATCCGGGTATTCGGGAATCTTGTCCTGCCTTTTATCATCAATCTTTTCATCTGGGGAATGCTGATCGGCGTTTGCACGCTGTACCTGTTGATCCTGCAAAGATTGTATATACAGGCTTATAACTTTCCCCGTTTCGTGGCCTATGTTGCGATCATGGGAGCAGCCCTCGTTGGAATGGTCGGGCTTCACCTCATCATTGAAGGGCATGAGCTGCGCCCACTTGCCATTCCGTTGCTCATCATTAACCTGCTCCAACTGGGCTTGATCGTATTCCGTTATGTTTTCACGCAGGATGCCAAACCAGTGTATTTATTCAATGACCTCATCTTTTTTGGCGGAATGGCGGCTTTTTCGATCTTCATGCTCGCTCACATTGGCATACTCCAGCCCTTGCGGAAGCGGTTTACAACTTATTTTGACAGGAATAGCAGGGCGATCCGTACAGATGATTATGAGTGATGGTTGAAAAAAAGACTTCCGAAATCGCAATGATCTCGGAAGTCTTTTTATTTCGCCAGTGGGATCTGGATAAAGAACGTGCTGCCCGGCAATTTATCTTCATCGTAGCCGGCACTCTCGACCCAGATCTTTCCCCGATGCGCTTTGACGATCCCTGCTGCAATTGCCAGACCGAGACCGGGCCCGCCGCCTTTGAATGTGGTGCGGCCTGAAGAGTGAAGCTCCACCTTGCCGAGCTGGTACAGTTTCTCAAAGACGATCTTGTGGTTTGCCTCGTCAATACCGATGCCTGTGTCGCGGATACGGATCTCACAGAATTTGCCTTTACCATCCAGCTCAACGGTGTGGGCGCTGATGAATACCGACCCTCCATCGGGTGTGTATTTAATGGCATTGGTCAGCACATGATCGAGTGCTTTCTGCAGGAGTTCCGTGTCTGCCAGAAGAGGGGGAGCGGAATTAACTTGCGGGTCAAGTTCAACCGTGATCCTGCGTGTCGCAAGGTCGCTGGTGTAATCCTTTTGGATGAGGCGCAGGAGCGGTCCGATGGTGATAGTTTCGAGATGCGGAGCAAGTACCTGGTTTTCAAGCCGCGCCACATCCAGCATGCTGTTGACGATCTGGTGTAGGCGGTTCGCGCCCTGCATGACGCCATCCATTGCCTGCAGGAGCATGGGATGCTCCTGTATGGCGGGTGAGCCTTTCAACATCCCCATGTAGCCCTTGATGACCGTAAGAGGCGTCCGTAGTTCGTGGGCAGCGACCTGGATGAAGTCACTCTTGTTTTTGTCCAGTTTTTGAAGCGTGTTGTGCGCGTTGCTTAACTCGTCCACACGCTGTTCAACCATGCGCTCCATCATCTGGTTGAAGCGGTTCAGGTCATCGTACAGGCGGGCATTCTCCAGTGCGATGGATGCCTGTATGGCAAACGTGCTGGCAAGCAGAATATCATCCTGTGTGAAGGATGCGGGAGCACTTCGGCTGAGGGATAACATGCCATTGACTTTGTTCTTGGAGTAAAGTGGAATACCAACCCATGAACGATCTTCAGGCAGCCAATCTGGCTGGCTCCAACTCTGCATGTTCTGCACGTCACCGATGATGATGGGTTCGCCTTGTTTGGCGAGCCCATGATAAATATTCGTATCACGTACCCTGTAACTCAGTTTTTCAACGGGTGCGTTTTCAGGAAAGCCGAGATGTGCGAGCACACGCGGAATGCCGTTCACATCTTCGAGAAAGAGCGCACAGCGGTTGTTCCTGACCACGTGCGATAACTGCGCCAGGATCTGCTGCGGCACTTCGTCGACTGTAGCAAGCGACGAGAGCTGGCGGGATGATTTTGACAATGCTTCTGCCGCCGCACGACGCGATTGTTCGCTGGAATATAATTTTGCATTCTCCGCTGCCATGTTTTCCGCCCACTCCTTGGCAACCGCCAGTTCATCGGCACGTTCGCGCGCCTCAACCAGCAGGCGTTCCACTTCCTGTTGGGCTTGTTCCTTTTGTTGGACAAGCATGGTTCGCAGGAGGGCGCTGCTTACCAGGTTGCGGATGCGGACGTAAATCTCCCAATCGTGTGGGCCCATTTCCACCCACATGAAGCCGAAGCGGTTTTTCGCAAGCGACAGAGGCATGACCACTGCAGAATAGCGGTGATCCTGTGGAGTCTTGCCGCGCGGGATGAGCTGTCCCGTCCCCATGGAGGAACGTTTCACGGGAATCTCGAATTTTGACGCCTCATATTGGAATAACAGGTTGTAACTTTCAGGCGGCGGCGCTGAAATGGATTGCGGCGCTTTAACATCACTGAAGTACATCACATACCAGCGTTGAATGCCCATCTGTGGAAAGTGTTCCGAAATGGCATTCCCAATCTCATCCAGACTCATAGCTGGAGCCATCGAGAAACTAAAGCCCTGCAGGATACTTTCCTGTTGTTCAAGGACCAGTCTGCGGTAGGCCTGTGAACGTTGTGAAAGTTCCCCGGCCAGCAGGCGCGCCTGCTGGAATAAATTTTCCGCTTTCAACATGATGGTGTGGCTGGTAATGCCGCCCAATGCATAGCGCCTCATCATCGAGATGACGTTATGCCAGATGGTTGTTGTCAGGTTATGTGTTTGCATGAGCTCGATCATGGCGTTGACTGTCTTAAGAAACTCATCGCTGGTGGTTTTCTCGCTCAACGCCAGTAGGAACCCATCCCATGCGCGGCCAAATGCATCCTTGAACTGGAGAAGCGCCGGGTCCTGTTCTGTGACGCCTGCCGAGTTCAGCAAAGCGCGCAAAGCGGCTTCACGTTTGTTTTCCAGTTTACCGGTCTTGGCAACATCACGCGCGGCGACAGCGGCCTGGCGCACATTCTCAGGCATGCACCCGCATGACCAGCGGATGAGCAGCTGTGTGGGAGTGATCGTTGTTTTTGGGACTGTGGCACCCTCTATGCACTTGACGAGGGTGTCGAATGCCTGCTTGCCGGCTGTATAAAAAGACTGGCGCACGGTTGTCAGCGGGACGCCGGTGGCCTGGGCCTCGCGCAGATCGTCGAAACCGGTAACAGCCACATCGTCGGGCACGCGAACACCGCGCTGTTGAAGTGCCTCCAACGCGCCGAATGCCATGCGGTCATTCGCCGCGGCAACCGCCTGAAAACGGAGCGAGCGCTCATCCAATAACGTTTTGATGGCTACCCTTCCACTCTCGGGTGTGTAATCACCATCTACAACGAGTGTTTCATCGAAGCGCAAATCATGCGCCTTCAGTTCATCCTGATACGCCTGAAAACGTTGTTCGGCATCAATTTGTCCCCTAATGCCGCGGATAAAAGCAATGCGTTTATATCCATGCTCCTCGATCAGGTGACGTACTGCGGCGCGCATCCCCTGCGTGTTGTTGGGAATGAACATTGCCGCGCCGGGAACTTCCACCGACTGCGTAACGATGGGCATGCTACCGAAGGCATCGCGTAGTGCCTTTACTTCAGCAGTGCCTGTGCCGTACGCAACGTCGGCGGCCACTATCAAGCCGTCGAACTGGTCAGGCTTGGCAAGGTCATATAATCCAAAAGAGGTTTTGTTATCGGGGGAAGTGACCGGCTTGAGTGCGCCGCCAATGAAATGCACAACATTGACATTGTTCGCTTCGGCAGCATCCATAATGCCCGCGATAAATTCGGACCCCCATGCACGTCCTACCTGTGAGGCAAACACGCCGATTGTTTTGCGTTCCGATGTTGGCTTTATACCAGACGGCATTCGTTGGATACTCCTGAATCGAATGCTGGGATTATATCCCTGATTTTTTGGCATCCGTAAAACAAAACGATGACAAAAGTACACCCTTCGACATGCCCGCTTCGTATCCAGTGGATCGCTGGCTCCGTTCCCTATCGTGTTCACATTCCGCGAAACTATTTCTGCGCGTCCAGCGTATAATCGGCAAATCCAAAGGAAAAATCGATGACCGACTATTCAAAGCTTGCACGAAAAATTACCTGGGTGCTCTTTGCAAATCAGAGCCTTGCATCAGCGGGTTTCATTGCCTCGGCAACCCTCAACTCCATTATTGGTGCGAAACTTGGTGGCAGTGCGTCCTACGCGGGGATACCTGCTGCAGTGTATCTTTTGGGCGGAGCATTCGCCGCGTCTGCCTGGGGCTATCTCATGGATAGGATCGGCAGGCGCAACGGGATCGTATTGGGACTGCTGATCGGCGTGATGGGAAATGCGCTGGTGTTATATGCAATTTTCATATCTTCATTTGCATTATTCCTTCTGGGCATGGTGCTGATGGGAATTACCAACGCGGCGGTTGTGCTCGGGCGCTTCGCAGCTGCGGAGGTTAACCCACCTGAACATCGCGGTTCGGCAATCTCGAATGTTGTGATTGGTGGAACTTTCGGCGCAGTCTTTGGTCCATTATTGGTGGGGCCCATGGGAATCTTTGCGCGCTCCCTGGGCATGGATGAACTGGCTGGAGCCTATATTGCAACCCTGGTGTTGTTTGCGATTGCTTCTGTCGTCGTCTTTGCTGGACTGCGTCCCGACCCGCGCGAGCTCGGGATACAAGTTGCGGCACAATACCCGCAAACGACTCCGGTGGGAGGGGCCCGTCCCATCTTTGAGATCATTCGCCAGCCCGCCGCATTGATGGCGGTCACTGCCATGGTGCTTGGACAGGTTGTGATGGTCGCGATCATGGTCATCACTTCCCTGCACATGCGGGATCATGAACATAATCTGCGCGATATTTCGGCGGTCATTTCATCTCACACGCTGGGCATGTATGCTTTTTCCGTGGTTTCGGGGCGTCTCTCCGATAAATGGGGGCGTGGCCGCGTGATCCTGGCTGGTTCGTTCACCCTGTTACTGGCCTGCATCACTGCACCCCTATCGCCAAATGTATTTCCGCTTGCAGTGGCTCTATTCCTATTAGGTCTCGGCTGGAACTTCTGCTTTGTGGGAGGCTCCGCCCTGTTAGCCGATCAACTTTCCCCTGCGGAACGGGCGCGCACCCAGGGTACAAATGATCTGCTGGTCGGTCTCGCTTCTGCGGTCGGGAGTTTGGGCAGTGGGTTTGTCTTCGCTGCATCGAACTACACGATCATCAGCATCGCAGCAGGGTTGTTATCACTCATCCCGCTTGCCATGTCGCTGTTGTGGATGCGGAAGATAAGCCCAATGGTTGCTGCCGCCTAAATGCAAAACATCCCGCAAGCTGTATGCCTTGCGGGATGTTTTTTGATCAAACCATGCCGTCATCGGTGTCCCCGCCGAGGACGGCGGTTCAAGCAATGTATTACTTGCGTATCATCGTCAACAGCATTTTGAATTTGGTGGCTGCCTTCAAGGCATGCGGCTCATTCGCCGGCATGATAATGGCATCCCCAGATTTCAGATTAAAGGGCTTGCCTGAAATTTTCACTTCCACTTCGCCCTCCAACACGTGGGCAAGCGCGTCAAAGGGCGCGGTATGCTCGCTCAATTCCTGTCCTTCATCGAACGCAAAGAGCGTCATATTGCCCGCGTCCTCCTTGGTGATCTGACGGCTGACAACGGATCCTTCCTGATAAGCAGCCAGATCCGTCATATGCAATACTTCTGATTTCGGTGCAGTTGCCATAGCGCCTCCGGCGTTGTAAACAAGTAAACACGTACACAAGTCCATACGTGTTTACTTGTTTACCTGTGTACGTATTTACTTAATCTCAATCTGATAGGCGGCAGGGTGTGTTGTGAAACGCGTAGTGCCTGTGACTATTAGTATAGCCTCTTCGCCTGATTGCAGTGAAAGTGGGATGTCCACCGTCTGGTCAGCGTTTAACGGGATGTGAGTCACAGTGGTGCTGTCACCCTTGATAATGAGACTCAGGCGGTAGGTCTGCGGGAGAACGTTTTCGACACGTGCAAAACCCTCCGCCTGCCAGCCTCCATCATCCGCTTCGAAATCTGACTCGTAGTCGATCGCGTCCACCCGCACATCATCCAGCAAAAAGCCTTCGCCATTCACAGCCGCGTCTGTAATGTATTCGAATCTGATCTGCACTTCCTGTCCCGCAAATTGCGAGAGATCAACTTCCTCCAGTTTCCAACCCCCGGTTTGGCCGGTATACCCCCAACCATAGGAATTGCCCGAAGGATTGGTCTCTGTACCAGAAGGCGTTGAAAGAATCTCCCAGTTTTCTCCGTCCGTGGAGGCCGTCAGGTGCAGATAATCCCAGTCTGTTTCGATGTCATACCACATTGAATAACTTAATTGGATCGGGCTGGAGACGCCTGTAAAGTCGAATTCGCGCGTGAGAGTCATAAGCGACTCATTGCCTTTGTTTGACCAGAATGCGTGCGCCCCGGAGTTGACATCCACGGGCAAAAGCCTGGCCACCGTTGAGCCGGTGAATTGCACGGTATGATCACCGGCGCAGTCGATGGTGTAATAATCAATTCCATACTGGTTGACCGAACTTGAAAACGATTGTGGGCAACTGGAAATGGTTTCTGCTGGCGAGTACTGAGGCACATCAGGATAATTGTGGTAGGTATAGCGTCCATCGCCTACTGTTCCATCCTGCAAATATAGTGTCGCAGCCCAATCCATGAACAGATCATCGGCAGTGACGAGTTCTCCCGTTTGCGGATCCGTGATATTTAACTCGGCAAGTGTATCGTCTATACTGGTGAGGTCATTTTCCGGGTTGTTGTTGACAGCCTTTGTCGCTTCCTCTCCAAAACGGTCAAGAAAATAAGCAACGTACAGGAACGATTGGCCGTAATGTGATGCATTGCTGCCTGTTTCTGTAGACCAGCCCGTTAACTGCAGGTCGGGATTTTGAACATATAACCAGTCGTGATTGCCAACTCCGTAGCCATTAATAAACGCTCCAACATCTGCAAAGCCCTCTGTGATCCAGGTTGCGTCATTGCGATCAGACGGGAACTGGATCATATGCACAAATTCATGGGCCAGAACGGAGTATGTAAAGTCAGCTGCAAGATCCTGCGTGGTGCTGAAGACAAAGCTCTCGTGACCATTGGAGTATTCCTTGATCACAGGGTTGAACGCATCTGTAGAGTTGAAATATCCCGCCACGCTTTGTCCAAGTCCACCCGCGTAGATCACATAGATATGTTCATCGTTGTCCAAGCCTGGAGTCAACTCACTGCCAAAGAATTCGCGGTTGGTGGGATAGATCTTGTTCTCGAATGTGTCCATCAACGCTTTTACATCGTTTTGGTTCACATCTGTTCCATCCTGCGCCCAAAAATAGCTATGGGGTGTAATGTAGAGCAGGGTAGCGGTGATCTGGGTATTCTCCACTGTGTCCGAGTTCGTGACCCAGAAATCTTCCTTGTCCCCCAACTGATAATTTTTCGCCGGCACCGTTGTTGAGACATTACAAGTGCCCTGCAATCGGCAGGCCAGTTCATACGGATCATTTTCGGGAACCAGGGTGTTCTGGAGCGTTTCCATGGTCTCTACGGTTGCCGAGTCGGCGGGCGTACGGTCAAGTTCCACAGTGGGCTCCGCGGTGACGGAATCGTTATTGGGAGGAAAAAGGGTGGGCACATTGCCGGGTATTTGCTGATATGCCCTGTACATCACCACCCCTGCGCCCAGGATCAATGCACACGCACAACATACGAGGATTGCCACAATTCCCCCCACAAGCTTGGGAACAGCTGAAGATCGGTTGTTGGTTTCCATTAAATTACATCTCCTGAATAATTTCGTCCATCTTACCTTGAATGGATAAACTCCTGATTAGGAAGTCTCCCCAAAAAAGTGGGAGCAGTCTCTTCAACTGCTCCCACGTTCTAATTATGCGTCTGCGTGTTGCTTACTCTTTTTCTTGACTGCTACAGAGGTATGAAAGATGATCTTATTATTCTCTTCATCCACATCCACCTCGACAGTCGCGCCATCCTTGAATCTGCCGCTCAACAACTCCACCGACAGCGGACTCTCCACATGTTTCTGGATCGCCCTGCGCAGCGGACGTGCGCCAAATGCGGGGTCATACCCTTCCTTGGCGAGCCAGTGGCGGGCGGTGTCAGTTAACTGAACAGTGATATTGTATTCATTCAGGCGGTCCTGTACTTCCTTCAATTGCAGCACGACGATCTCTTCCATTTGTTCGATTGAGAGCGGCGAGAACATGATGATCTCGTCGATGCGGTTGAGGAACTCGGGGCGGAAAGCGCCTCTGAGCGCCTTCTCGATCTTATCGTGTGACTCGCGCTCCTCATTGGATGCCTTTGACTGGAGGAAGCCCAACGTGCCTCCCTTCCGTACGTACTCGGTACCCAGGTTCGAGGTCATGATCAGAACCGTGTTGCGGAAGTCCACGATGTTGCCCTGTCCATCCGTCAAACGGCCATCATCCAGGATCTGGAGCAGTGCATTCCAGACTTCCGGATGTGCCTTCTCGATCTCATCAAAGAGGATGACACGATATGGACGCCTCCGGACTGCTTCCGTTAATTGACCGCCTTCCTCATACCCGACGTATCCCGGAGGCGCCCCAAACAGTCGGCTGACGGTATGCTGTTCATGATACTCGGACATGTCAATACGCACGAGTGCTTCTTCATCGTCAAACATGAACCAGGCGAGGGCCTTGGCAAGTTCTGTCTTGCCCACACCCGATGGGCCGATAAAGACGAATGAACCAATCGGACGTGAAGGGTCCTTCAAGCCTGAGCGTGCACGGCGGATGGCGTCAGAGATGGCATGGATGGCTTCCTCCTGGCCGATAATTCGCTCATGCAGGCGCGCTTCCATATTCAGGAGTTTTTCAGACTCGCTTTCCATCATCTGGCTGAGCGGGATGCCTGTCCACTGATTGACAACGGATGCAATGTCATCCACATCCACCACCTCGTCGAGCTGGTGTTCCGATTCCCATTTATCGCGCTTCTCGTGATATTCCTCATCGAGTCGCAGGCGTTCGGATTTCTTCTGCGCGGCGCGCTCGTAATCGCGCTCCAAACCAGCCTGTTCCTCCTCAGCCTTAAATTTATCAATATCGGTTTTCATAGCCTTGAGATCGGGCGGCATGGAATAAAGTGCCACGCGTAATTTTGCAGCGGCTTCATCCATCAGGTCAATTGCCTTATCAGGCAGGCGCCGATCGGTAACATAACGGTCAGCCAGACGAGCCGCGGCCACCAGCGCCTCATCTGCATAACGGACTTTGTGGTGCGCTTCGTAGCGGTCGCGCAATCCCATCAACATTTTGATCGTATCATCCACAGTGGGCTCTTCGACATAAATGGGTGCAAAGCGCCGTTCGAGCGCGGCATCCTTTTCAATGTACTTGTGATACTCGTCCAGCGTGGTTGCGCCGATGGTCTGCAGTTCACCGCGCGCAAGGGCTGGCTTGAGCATATTGGACGCGTCCATGGCGCCCTGTGCTGCTCCGGCACCCACCACGGTGTGCAGCTCGTCGATCATCATAATGATCTCGCCCTGCGACCGCTGGACTTCCTCGATCACGGCTTTAAGGCGCTCTTCAAACTCACCACGGAAGCGGGAGCCTGCGATCATCGCGCCCAGATCCAGGGCAACAACACGCTTGCCTGAAAGGATCTCCGGCACGTCATTGTTGGCGATCTTCTGCGCGAGACCCTCTGCTATGGCGGTCTTGCCCACGCCTGCCTCACCGATCAGAACAGGGTTGTTCTTGGTGCGGCGGGAAAGGATCTGGATGAGACGCAGGATCTCGTTGTCGCGCCCGATGACGGGATCGAGCTTGCCTTCACGCGCCATCTGGGTGAGGTCGCGCGAGTATTTCTCAAGTGTGCGGTAACGGGATTCAGCCTGGGGATCTGTGACGCGCTGCCCGCCCCGCAGGTCCTGGATCGCGGCATAGACACGGTCACGCGTCAGCCCGGCAGATTCCAAAATGCGCGCCGCAGGTGTATTCCGTTCTGTAAGAATGGCGAGGAAGATATGCTCGGTGGAGATGTATTCATCCTTGAGCCGGTTAGCCTCCTCGTTGGCAAGGTCAATAATGCGCTTTACGCGCGGTGTGATAAAGATCTGGCCGGCGCCACCGCCGAAGATGTTGGCTTTCGGGCTGGCGCGCAGGGTGGCATCCAGCCTTTCGGTCAGTGCCTCACCGCTGACGCTCAGCTTTTCCAAAATTTGCGGGATCACGCCGCCTGGCTGTTCGATAAGCGCCAGCAGGATGTGTTCAGTATCGATCTGGTTATGACCGTAGCGCTGGATGATCTCGGCAGCGCGTTGGGCGGCTTCCTGGGCTCTTTCTGTAAATCTGTCAAATCGCATCATAGGGAAATGTCCTTTTTAGTTCGAGACCTGCAAGGTCCTACCCACGCCATGCCCGCCCATGCTCGCGCGGATAAAGACGTTTTCTGTCAGTTCCACATGGAGACCTCACGGGCCTCCTACCATGCGGGCATTATAACAAAACCGTACCTCCAGATTATCAGCAGGGCGTAAGAAGAGTATTAGATTTATGGATTTCGTGAGGATGTAACAAAGATTTGCCGTTGATATTGGGGAAAGCTGTCCGCTAGCTGCAACCTGCCTGTGCCTATGCAGCCTGCAGCCAGGTTTTGACCTCATCATCCAGATCGCTTGTGGAATATATAATGCCCACGGTCACAAATTGCGCTTTCCCA
>JANMSY010000126.1:0-6171 GCA_031389865.1 Anaerolineales bacterium
CCTGCTCTTATCCTTCAAAACACAACTCACGAGTAAACTTACAGAATGGTTTTGGGACGCAGAAAAACGCTGATTCAAAAAGGGAAATCTGCGTTTTCAGCGTGAATCAGCGTCCCGATTTTGAAAGTGTAAGGTAATCAAAAGCTCAAGTTATTCGGGAGTGGGTGTTTCCGTCGGCTCTACTGGTGTCTCTGTTATCGGCGTCACCTCTGTAGTTGGAAGTTCTGTCGCTGGTTGTGTTGGTTCTGCAGTTGCCGACGGCACTGGTGTTGGCTCATCAGTTGCCGCGATAGTCGCAGTGGACGTTGGCTGCCGTGGGGTCAGCGTGATGGTCGCGGTATTCGTAGGTCGAATCGTAGGTGAAATAGTGGGTGGAATAGTAGTTGGAGGCGGTACGGTCCAGGTTGCGGTGGAACCATCCGAACGACGTTCACGTGTAGAGGTCGAAGTCCAGGCGGGTAACAAAGTTGAAGTGGGGGTCAGCGACGGGGGCGGCGTATAGGCGGATTGAAGTGTAGCCGTGACAAGGGCAGTTGGGGTTGTTGTGGCCCCCGTGACGGGCAGAAGGATCGGCGTGGGGATGTACGCGGCGATCATCTCAAATGCCAGGGCGGCGGCTGTGCTATTCATGCTGGCATACGAACCATCCTGGGTACTCCGCAGTTGAAGTTCCATCGTTGTTGGCGGCGTGGGGTTGAAACCCGCCATCACAAAGATCATCCAGGCTATGCCGAGGCAGACAAAGAGTGCAAAAAAGGCTTGCAATGGAACGAGATATTGTCTGAACCTCACGCGAACGGCACTCCTTTCCGATGCAATTTCTGGCGAGGCGACTGCGTCGCTAATTTCGTCGAACCGCGCCCATTCAGCCGAAGCGGAGCTATTTTCTCACAGTTGTCACATAATAACTCACCTTACGCAGTTATGTCTTTGAGTATGTCACCCTGAGCGAAGGGTCTCTACGATAATCTCAGAGATTCTTCGCTCCGCTCAGAATGACATTGCGTAAGGTCACAAATTAACTATACACGCAAGGTTTCGGCAATCAGGAGCCCGAATACGAGTACAACGTACGAGTACAAGGTACGAGTACCACGTATGAGTGACCTGAAACATGTTCCTGGCTTTTGGAATGCGCGGGGACAACTTGACGGTTCAGACGGGAATGCCCGACGAGCCTGAGTCGGAGAATTTTGCGAGCTGGTTGTTGATCTGTTCCAGCAGAATCACAAGTTCATCGCGTTCCCTGACGGCGTGGTGAAGAGACCGCAGCAGGGCTTCATCCTCGGACGGGCGCGTACCAAGCAGATGCTCCTCACGCGCAATCTGCCTGACCTTCTCTTTCAATTTTGCGTCCAGCCTCTTGCGATAGCCCTCGTAGAAATTGATCTCGTTGAGCGGTTCGACCGCAGGGAATGTGCCGGGCTGTTCCAGGAGCTGCGCAACAGTTGCCAGCAGGTTTTCCAGGTCGACCGGCTTCTGGAGAAAGCGGGTCGCGCCGATATTCAAGGCAAACTCCTGGTCTTCCGCGGTGACATACGTGGCGGTGATGAAAACGACGGGGATATCGCGGGTATCGGGGTTGAGCCGCAAACGGTGGACCAGCCCGAAGCCATCCAGTTGGGGCATCATGATATCGGCGACCACGATGGCAGGCCGTTCCGCGTGAATAATATCCAGCCCCTCCCTGCCATTACGCGCCATGACCACACGATAGCCCTTGAACGTCAGCGTGGTATTCAGCAGCTTCAGAATATCGGGATCATCTTCCACAACCAATAGGTAGCCAGTTCCTGATTTCATAGTCTTATCCTACGTCCCTGTTAGTCCTTTGGTTATATTAAATTCATGACGATTGCGACAGTAGACGGTCCAGCTGTACGATGTGCACTTGCAACCCGTTCGGGCCACGACCCCGTCGGGGCGAGACGGCCTGACGGGTACGCCAGGCCGTTCGTCTTATGGATGTTCGAAAACTGTAGGGGCGATTATTTATTCTTCTTTTTTTCCTGTTTCAGTTTTTTCTTTTCCTTTGGGTTAAGTTTGGGTTTCTTCTTATCTTCCCTGCCGCCTTTATCTTTCTTTCCACTATCGCCCATGATTTTTCTCCTTTTCTTATTTAAGAGTCCTCTGTGTTTCAGGTCTTGGGTCAACCTGATGCCTGCAATTTTACATCGAATTGGCCCAGCATAGGGACCAGATCCGGGTATTTTTGAGACAGGTTTTACCTGGGTATGGATTTCAGATACAGGTCTTCCACTTTCTTTCTGGCCCAGGGAGTCTGACGTAAAAACTTCAGGCTCGATTTGATACTGGGGTTATCGGTAAAGCATTTAATGGGAATGCGTTCTCCCAGCTCAACCCAGCCGTATTGCTTCACAAGCTGGTTCAGGATCGTTTCGAGCGTGATGCCGTGCAGGGGATTGTTGGGTTGAGGGTTGGTCATGGCCTGGATTGTATCAATAAGTGCTCGGCAGGATTTAACTATTTTGAACATGTGCCTTATTCTGCTCACGCCATGCAGTGGACTGGATCCCATATATGACGCGGTCATAAGTAAATTCACCGACGACTTCCCCGTTAGGTACAGTTGTGTGCAGGCGATATCCCAAACGTTCTGGAACGGCGCGACTGCGCTGGTTGTTCAGCGCACACCCGATCAGAAATTGTTCGATGTCCATATGGTCGATTGTATGATCCATTAGGGCGCGGACACAACGCGTGATGATGCCTCTCCGCTCAAAGTCCTCGGCGAGCCAGTAGCCAAATTCAGCGACGGCGGGGCTCTCATTCAGCCATGATAAAGCCACTTCACCCGCCAGGCTGCCATTGACCCAAATCCCCATTTCCATGGGTGGGTTCAAATTCCGGAAGTGATGGCCTACTTCAGGAAAATAGGGCGAGTCCATCGCGTCGAATGGGTCATCCAGAGAATTAAAGAAACATTCAATGGTAAATTTTCGAGTGGCCTGGGCTGTCTCAGGCAGCGCGGTCGGATGGATCCACGGACGAAGCCGCGCACGGTTGCGCTCCAGAAGATTGAACAGCTCCTCGGCGTCATCCGGGTGCAGAGTGCGGACAATGATCTCTTTTTCAATGGATAGGATGAACATTCTAATTTCCCTGGTTGGATGTTGTAAATTGTGATAACGACTGAAAGAAGAATACGGTTCATCACCAGTCGCCAAATGAAAGTTTCCCAATTGCCTGAGTAATCGCGAGTATAACGCCATCAATATCATCCATCACATCATTATTCCAAAATCGGATGACTTTATACCCAATTGATTCCAAATACATCGTCCTTTCTTGATCATCTTCTCTCTGTTCCAAGTGCTGACTGCCGTCGAGTTCGATGATGAGTCTGGCTTTCGGCGAACAGAAGTCAGGGATGTACTTGTGAACCGCGTGCTGCCGTCGAAAATTAACACCTGACTGATCATTTCGTATTCGTGACCAGAGTTTACGCTCAGCAGAGTTGACTCTTTACGAAGTTCGATAGCCTGGTGCCTGGTTTTGGGGTTACTTCTCTTTTGTCGTGGCATATCTGCCCCCACCTAACCTTCGCGAAGCACACCTTGAGGTGCATCCCATTTACATCCCGCAAAGACCAGCGGGATGTAAATGGGGGAGGGATAATTCCAACTTGGACATGAGATTTAGTCCTCATAAATACGTTACATTCCCCTCCCCTAAATTCCATGCTCTCTGGTATTTGGGGGGCACTCTTGGAGTATGCTTCGCGAAGGACGGGAGGGGGCTAACTGTCTAATCATTTCAGCCCTGGCATCTCGGGCAGGACCTTGAAATCGGCTGTGCGCGGGATCAGGTTGAAGATCTGCACCAACTCAGCCGGTGGCAGGACGGACGTACGGGTGGTGAGGTCGAGAATCACGCCTTCCACATCGAGGCTGACTGCCTTCTTCCCATTGGCCTTGAGAACATCGTGATGAACCTTCCAGCGCACGCCCTGCAGTGAAAGGCCCGCAATGGCAAACCGAATGGTCACCGTTTCCCCCATGCGCACCTCACTCAGGAATTGCGCATTGATCGCTGTGTAAATGGGACTCACCCCCAGCTGCTCAAATCTCTCGCGCGGAAATCCGTGTTCCGCAAAGAAGCGGTAGCGCAGATCGCCGGCAGCATCAATATAGGCCGCATAATTCACATGGTTGTTGGCGTCAAGATCCGACCATCTGATTTCGTAGGTTTTGGAATAGTCATCCAATGGAACACCTCACTGGCAAAGTATAGTAGTCGCAGTTTTACCCTTCACGTACTAGAGCCTGTATGCAAACTCGGTTTATGTCACCCTGAGCGATAGCGAAGGGTCTCGGTTTTGCCGTTGATGAATTGATTTTCGGCAAAAGTAGAGATTCTTCGTCGCTCCGCTCCTCAGAATGACATGCAATTTTGATTTTGCATACACACCCTAAACAACCTGCGAAAGGGGATTCACTGAAAAACATTCCCAATAATAAACGCGGACAGCCCAAACAGCGCGCCCAGGTAGATGCCTCGCATGGCCCGCCTGCCTTCTTCGGGCGTTTTACTTCGCAGGAGCCGAATCGTGAACACGATGATCAATAGATCGGTAAGCGAGATCATCAGCAGGTAACTTGTGCCCAGCCACCCAAGGAGGACCGGGATAAAACTGATCAATACCACCAGGCCGAAAAGCGAACCTGAAACGCCCAGGGCAAAGCTCCGGCCCCTCATAATGGCAATGGATTTGGAGGCGCGCTTTTTATCTCCCTCAATATCCATGGCATCCCCTGCGATCTCCTCGCCCAGGTCAATAAAGAAAGCCATCAGCGCAAAACACCATACGACTTGATTCCACGGCTGCCCCACTGCCATTCCGCCGAGGATGAATGTGATCGCCACCGAGGAGCTCACCATCAAGTTTCCAGGCAGCCCTGCTTCCTTGAACTTCCAGTTATACAGGAAGCCTATCAGCCAGAAAACAACGCACAGGCTAAAGGCAGGGAGTCCCATCATGAAAGCTGCCGCCAGACCCAGCACGGTTGTGATCACCGTGAGGAGGATCGCCTCGGATGGCGAAATAATGCCCGAGGGCAGGGGACGGCTGGGCGTGTTGACCCTGTCCACTTCCAGGTCAAAATAATCGTTCAGAATGATCGCAGACCCCGATATGAAAAAGCCGCAACCAAACCCCAGAATGATTTCCCGCACTGCCGGGAAACTTCCCAGCGCGACAATTTCCCCCAGGAGGACGCAGACCCCCGCCGCAAACGGAAGCTCGGGACGAACCAGTTGAATCGCGCCCCTCACCTTTTTATTGAACGTCAATGATTGCATGACTCTCCCTCCAATACTCTATAGACTTTATCCGTAATAAGGAAAAACGTCCCGAAGGTTGGTGTTCCACACCCATCTTAGCCGAAATATAACCTTCGGGACGGTGTAGGTACACGATTTCCGATAATGTCTTATAGTTCACTTTCAGGGAACAACACGGACCAGGCGCTGTCGTCGCCTGCCAGCAGACCCAGCCCTCTCCGTGCAGGTTTGTCGCACGGCTCTGCGTCGAATGCCTGTGCCACATCCCCCGCCGCAGGGGAGAAATAGGCGACGACTTCACAGTGCAGGCTGCCTTCTGATTCGAGTCGTGTAAAAACGGCCATGGCAGGCGGCTCGCCCGCAGCCTGAAAGGAGCGCAGGAACGCATCCCTGATCTCCTCGGAAGGCATGGCAGCCAGCATCCCATCGCCGAGTTCCTTTGAATACCATGGTGTCATCTGATTCCAATCTTTGAATGCCTTTCAGGATTCAGCCCTATTCCAGACAGCTTCCTTTCTAGAAAGCGAAGGCGTTCGCCGGGTTATCCACTGTGATGAGCCGCACCAGTTCTTCGCTGATCCCCCGCTTCAATAGTGCCGGGATGAAATCCGCTGTCAGGGCTGTGTAGCCTCGAAAGCCCTGCTCCGGTATTCCATTCGGATGGGCGGGATCGAACCAGCCTGCATCGTGTGAGAGCAGGAGGCGATCTGCGAAACCGGCCTCGAAGAGCGCTATTGCAGTCTCGAGCAGTTCCGCCTGTGACTGGAACGGCGCTCCGACGGTGTCAAGCTCCACGTATGCGCCGCGGCGGGCGGCTTCCTCCAGCTTCGAAATGTCCGGTTCCGTCTGGGCGTGGATCCAGATGAA
>JANMSY010000475.1:0-5388 GCA_031389865.1 Anaerolineales bacterium
CGGCATCAGGGATTGAAGCTGCCCGCGCCGGTGGATTTCTTTCGGTGGGACTGGGGCCACCGGAACGCGTGGGTAAAGCAGACATCATCCTGCCCAATTTAGCCGGTGTGCATCTCAATGAGATCCTGTTGGCTGTAGAGAAACATGAATAGGGGTTTCATTAGTCTTGTGCTACATCTGGATCATCTATTGAATTTTCAATCAAATATCGGTTGTGAATGCCGCGCTCAGTCCGATCGAATCAAGAAGCAACTCCCGCAAGTCGCTTTTTGATTTACTCACGCTGCCAGCCATTCAAAAATTGATTTACGGGTTAGAATATTTCACAAAAACAGGATATCCAATGCTCAGACTTCGCATCGCGCTAGCAATAACACTGCTTGCCATACTGCTTACCCTGCCGCCAGCAACAGATTACGAGTCGTATATTGATATTCTCAGCCACACATCGATGACCCTTATGTCGCGCAGGATATTTATGGATTTAGGGCTTTGATGACCAACAAGGATCCCTATGCCCTACTAGGACCAGCATTGAAAACAATCGGCGTGGAATGGAAGGCTAATTTTTCATCCACCCACCCTCCTACCGCATTCCTGGTTGTTGCTCCGGTGGCGTTCCTACCCTGGCCGATTTCATCCATGGCATGGGCATGGCTTATGCTCATCTGCTTATGCTTAAGCGTACGGATCGTCAGTGGATTTACATGGGACGTTTCGATACTACTGACTGTCGCAGCATTGTATTGGCCTCCCATTGCGACTTCTTTCGATCAAATAACCATTGTGTGGTTGTTTGGTTTGGCCATGGCATATAAATACCGTAACGATCATCCATTTTTGTCAGGCTTGTTCATCGGGATTGCATCATTTACGAAACTATTACCGAGCGTGGTTCTTTTGCCATTTATCATCCGGCGTAATTTGAATGCGGTAAAAGGGTTTGTCGTGTCATGGCTGACAGCAGCCGTGATATTAGTAATGCTTTCCCCAAAAGCGGTCATCCGCTATTTCACGGCCAATCAAACGAATGCCATTGAAATCATACTTCGTCCGGACAATGGTTCCTTTCTGTTTTTCTTGTATAGAAGAGCAGGGATATTGGGTTTAATAATTACTGTACTGGTGCTATTGGTGTTGCTGATCCTTGTATACAAAAAGTATCGTCAGGGATCCGTTAATGAAATATCCACGGATGAATGGAACATCTATGCATTCATGGCAGTTCTGCTCATGCCCATTACCTGGGTTTTTACCATAGCGCCACTATTGCCCAATTTGCTTTTACTGATGCAAGATAAAAGGATGATCGTCCGAGTGTTAGCAATCTGTGCACTCATCCCGCCAATTATTGCGCCACCTTGGGGAAGCAAATCAACACTGGGCTTATTTGGATTCTTTATCTTATCGGTGACGGCACTTGTGCTTTCACAGTCTGGTATTACCTGGTCGAGGCAGGTTCCTGTTACAACTGGCAATTCCATAGGCTGATGAGGCGAAGGTAAGAAAACGCCCGTTGGTCTGAATCAGGCATCGGCTGTGAGTGCCGCACGCACATCCTTTGAACACAAAAAGCGACTCGCACGAGTCGCTTTTTTGCTTATTCACCTTTCTTCCAGTGCATGGCGTGGAGTTTTTCCCCTTCTTCAAATCCTGAAATGATGATGATGGCAGTGGCAACGTTGCGGCCGGGGTTCTTCCATTTGTGCTTCAGATGTGCCGCAAACAGGAGGCTGTCGCCCGGGTCGAGGTGAAAAACCTCGCGCTCCACCTGGTATTCCAGTTCACCGCGCAGGCAAAATACAAACTCATGCCCCGTGTGGGTCATGGCACGTGGACCGCTGTTGGCGCTGTTCTCGAGGGTGAGCATAAATGGCTCCACCCTGCCAACAAACTGCTCCCCACCCAGGCCCTCAAAGATGCCGCGCGTGAAGGACAGGCGGGTGCGTGCATCAGACTTCAGGAAGACGACTTGTTTTCTCTCCGTCTGTGAAGAGAAAAAGGTTGTAATGGAAATACCCAGTGCGTCTGCCAGTTTATACAAGGTACTGACGGATGGCGATGCCTTGCCGCGCTCGATCATCGACAGGGCATTCGCGGAAAGACCACTCCTTGTGGCAAGTGAGCGCATGGAAATATTACGCTCTTCCCGAAGCGCGCGAAGCCTTTCACCGATATTTACCGAGACTGCATCGTTTTGATAAAGGGCCATGGGGGTTTCCTCATTAGAGTTTTCAAAATTATACATCATGCCCTGTGACATTATGCACACTTATATGTGACAACATGCACTATTGTACAAACCGTCACAATATTATGATGCAATGTATATATTCGTTCATACGCATGTAGAAAGGCCGAAATGGTTAATCAAACACTAAAACAGGAAATCATCCAGCTGGAAGCCGACTTTTGCGCGGCGCTCTCGGACCCTACGCGCATACTCATTCTATACGCCCTGAACGATGGGCCTCTCAATGTGACCGAGTTAACGCATGAACTGAGCATCCCCCAACCTTCCACCTCGCGGCACCTCAAGGTCTTGCGCGAACGCGGGCTCGTTGAAACGGAACGGCAGGGAACGGTGATTACCTATCACCTGACAGACCCGCGCATCATTCAGGCGATGGATCTGTTGCGATCTGCAATGCGGGATCGGCTGACACAAAGAGCCAGCCTTATCAACGAACTTGGTTAAGAGAGTGTTTCTTAAGTATGTTGAAGTCTCGCCAGGATGCCTTTCAAGCCATTTTCAGCCACGAATTTCACGGATTGACACGACTGTTGCCCATCGAATGTCAAACCTTCGTGTTCGTTGTGTCCTTTGTGGTGAGTTAAGAAACAGTCTCTAAGGAGAATTCATGAAGAAACGCTTTCCTTTTTGGACCCTGGGGCTGCTGGGAATCATCATTGTGATTCTTGTCCCCATCCTCTACTTCCTGCCGCGCGCTGGCGAGCCATCCACAAACCCAACAGACTATCTGCCCGAGAGAGCTGTACATGTGGACCACAAGGATATTGTCAAAGGCGAATTCAAAACGGGACAGGATGTGACACGTGCATGCCTTAAATGTCACGAAAATGCATCAACTGAACTTATGAAAACCACGCACTGGACATGGGAATCAAAAGCGTTCGATGTCCCCTGGCGCGATACTCCTGTAACCATCGGGAAGATCAACCAGATCAATAACTTCTGCATCGGCTCACAGGGCAACGAAAACAAGTGTATGTCCTGCCATGCAGGCTATGGTTGGGAGGAGGGAAAGGAAACCGCGCTGGCGAATCAGGAAAATGTGGATTGTCTGGCCTGCCACGCAGATACCGGCGCGTATGGCAAGGGCCTGTTTGGCAATCCGGCCGAAGGCGTTGACCTGCTGGCCGCGGCACGCTCGGTCCGTGCGCCGACGCGCGAGAATTGCGGCAAGTGTCACTTCGATGGCGGTGGCGGGAACGGCGTCAAGCACGGCGACCTCGATGAGAGCCTGTACTTCCCGTCGGAAAATAATGATGTCCATATGGGTGGCGATGCGAAAATGGAATGCACCGACTGTCACTGGACAGACGACCATCAGGTCCTTGGACGCATGCTGGCGGACAATTACACGATCGACCCGAAGGAACAAGTTACGTGCGAACAGTGCCATATCAATCAACAGCATGAGGATGAACGCATCAATACGCATCTCTCTGCTGTTGCATGCCAGACCTGCCACGTCCCTGCACTGGCTCTCGAAGACCCGACCAAGATCTATTGGGACTGGTCACAAGCCGGCCAGGAAGGCCGCGTGGACGATCACTTCACGTATCTCAAGATCAAAGGTGAATTCGTCTACGATAAAAACGTTGCGCCCACCTATCTCTGGTTCAACGGCAACAATGAGTATCGCTACATCCTTGGCGACAAGGTTGATCCGGAAGGAGTCACTTATATCAATAAGCCCGCCGGCGATATCAAGGACGCCAGCGCAAAGATATTCCCCTTCAAGCTGCACATCGCCAAACAACCCTATGATGTTGTGAACAAGCATTTGCTCCAGCCTGTCACATCCGGTAAAGACGGTTTCTGGACGAATTTTGATTGGAACAATTCGTTTGAAATGGCCGCTCCGATCACAGGCCTGGAATACAGCGGTCAATATGGTTTTGTGGAAACCCACATGTATTGGCCCACAACTCACATGGTGCAGCCTTCTGAAAACGCCCTGCAATGCGACTCGTGTCATGGTGAAGAAGGACGCCTCGATTGGTCGGCCCTCGGTTACCCCGGCGATCCCATCGAATGGGACGGAAGGGATCAGTGAAGGACATGAAAACAACTACTCGCAACCTGCTCATCTCATTGGGAGTGCTCATTACAATCACAGCCTTCTTCGGGATACGCTCCGCGCTTGCCAAGCCCGCGCCTGCTCCCGTTCCCTTCGGGCAGGCCCCTCCCCTTCACCCAACCTTTGCCCTGCTCGACCAAAACGGTGAAAATGTTTTGACCTCCGGTGACGTGGTCTCCAGCATGCAGACCTGCGGTCAATGTCATGACACTGATTTCATTCAGAGTCATGCCTTCCATTCCGACCTGGGGCTGAGTGACTATAAGGAAAATGGCGGATATAACGCCAGCACAGGCACCTTTGGCAAATGGGACCCGCTCTCCTATCGCTTCCTTTCCCAGCAGGGAGATGAACGACTTGACATGGGCACTCCCGAGTGGCTCATGCTAAACGGTGACCGGATCGTCGGCGGCGGACCTGCTGAAACATCACGCGCTGGCAAACCGCTGGCCGAAATCGGGGTTGGAAAAAACAATCCCGAAGCGACGATCCTTAATGACGATGGCTCGACCGCACTATGGGATTGGGAATCATCAGGCACCATGGAGATGAACTGTTTCCTCTGCCATCTTGAAAATCCCAACCTGCAGACACGCAAAGAATTCATCAGCGTTGGTGCTTTTAGGGAAGCCAGCATGGCAACACTCGATGGCACTGGAATTGTGATCCGTTCGACTCAGGATGGCGGATTAGGTTGGAATGCAGAAGCCTTTGATGAAAACGGTGAGCTCAAATCAGACTTCATCACCATCCAGGATCCAACCAACGCGAATTGTGCCGCGTGTCACGGTGAAGTTCATACAAATACAGATGAGCCGCTTACCATCACAGCCTATGACCTAAGCAATCCACAAACAGCCACAACAGGCCAGGTCATCTCTGCACAAAAAATCTCTGATTCAGGTTTGAACAGTAGCGGCAAGGAAGATCTCAGCCGCTCGTGGGACATTCACGCCGAACGACAACTGCAATGCACCGATTGTCATTATGCATTGAACAACCCTGCTCACTCAGATGAAGCGCAAAAAGCTGAACCCGATCATCTTCTCTACGATCCGCG
>JANMSY010000168.1:0-8637 GCA_031389865.1 Anaerolineales bacterium
ATCACGATGGCGAAGGGCTACAGCATCGGCCTGCTCGAGCAGGAACCGAAGCTCGACGAAACGGGAACAGTCATCAGTGTCGTCAAGGAAGCGGTGCGTCCCATCGTCGAAATGCTGGCGCGCTATGATGAGGTCAACGCCAAATTCGCCGAACCCGATGCCGATTTCAACGCACTCGTCGCCGAACAGTCCAGGCTGCAGGAACAGCTCGACAGGCACGACGCCTGGAACCTCGACAGCCACCTGGAAGTGGCCATGGACGCGCTGCGCTGCCCGCCTGCGGATACCCCCATCAGTATTTTATCCGGCGGAGAAAAGCGGCGCGTCGCCCTCACCCGCCTGCTGCTCAGCGAACCCGATATTCTCCTGCTCGACGAGCCCACCAACCACCTCGACGCCGAGTCTGTGGCGTGGCTCGAACATCACCTGCGCGAATACAAGGGCACTGTCATCGCCGTCACCCATGACCGCTACTTCCTCGACAACGTGGCAGGCTGGATCCTCGAACTCGACCGCGGCTACGGCATCCCGTGGCGAGGCAACTACTCCTCGTGGCTCGAACAAAAGCAGGAGCGCGTCCGCCTGGAGGAGAAGTCCGAATCGAAGCGCCAGAAGACCCTCGAGCGCGAGCTCGAATGGATCCGCATGTCGCCCAAGGCCCGCCAATCGAAGGGACAGGCGCGCGTGACCGCCTACGAAAAACTGTTGGGCCAGGAAGCCGAAGCGCGCCGCGAAGAACTGGAAATCTACATCCCGCCCGGCCCGCGGCTTGGGGATGTTGTCTTTGAATTCAACGACCTGACCAAGTCCTATGACGAACGCCTCATCCTGGACGGGTTTTCTGCCATGGTTCCTCCCGGAGCGATCATCGGTATCGTCGGTCCCAACGGCGCGGGCAAAACCACGCTGCTCAAGATGATCATTGGCAGGGAAAAACCTGACAGCGGAACTGTCAAAATCGGCGAGACCGTTAAACTGGCCTACGTGGACCAGTCCCGCACGCTCGACCCGGAGAAAACTGTATACGAAGAAATTTCCCAGGGCGCGGAGAACCTCGAACTTGGCAAACGCAAGATCAATGCGCGCGGCTATGTCTCCACGTTCAATTTTGCCGGTGCAGACCAGCAGAAGAAGGTTGGCGTCCTCTCGGGTGGTGAACGCAACCGCGTGCATCTGGCCAAGACCCTCACCGAAGGAGCGAACGTCCTGCTGCTCGACGAGCCGACCAACGACCTGGACGTCAACACCCTGCGCGCGCTGGAAGAGGCACTTGAGGAATACGCAGGCACCGCGCTGGTGGTGAGCCATGACCGCTGGTTCCTTGACCGCATCTGCACGCACATCATCGTGTTCGAAGGCGATTCACAGGCGAAAATGTATCTGGGCAACTGGTCTGATTATGAAGCGATGATGACGGAGAAGCTTGGGAAAGACCTGACCCCGCATCGGGTGAAATACAGAACGTTGAAACGGTAATCCGAAGTGACAGTCACCTTGAAGGTGACTGTCACTCTTAAACGTCTCGATGTCTCGCAACGACATAAAGTAAAGAGGGCATGACATATTTGTATATTGCCGTTCAGATGAATGCTAGTATCATTGGCAAAAATCACGGAGTCCAACCATGCCGCTTTCAGACCTGTTCAAAAGATCCCCTAAAAAAGAACCTGCCCAGGCACAACAGAAACAGCCATCCGCTTCCGACCCAGCGCTTCGCTCGCCGGAAATGCAGAAGAAACGCCACGCCGCCGCGATGGAGTTCGTACAGATATTCCAGGAAAAAATTCCGCTCGCGGGTGGAAAGCCCCATGCTGGGACAGTCCTTGCCGTTGCGGCCCGTTTGGCAGGATCAAGCCTGTTTCGCTCGCTTAACAAGAAGGACATCGCCCCGGGTGTGGTCGTCCTTTCCGAGGAAGTCAATGAAGCCTGGCCCCAGTTGATGAATCTATTTGCATTCTATTGCAAACAAAACGACGTGGACGTCATGTCTAAACCGATGGTTACAAAATTCCCGGAGCAGGACAAGCCGCGCATGGAAGTGGAACAGGTTCTGGCGGAATACCAGGACCAGTATCACGAGATCATGAAGAAGCATGGGATCAATTATTTGGATGGCGCCCGTGCAGGGATGATCGTTTGTTCGATTGTCTTCGAATATCACTGCAAAACTGTAAAGGATATCGATCCCTTTTTGGCAACTGGTATTGTGGCAATGGGCGTCGTGGAAGGTGCCAAAACTGCACCCCCGCCGCTGGGAACGGGAGCCGTAAAAAGGTATACGCCGGAGAAAATGATGAGGGACAATGCCCGGCTTGTCCTTGGAGAACGCGATATTGCCATTCAGGAAGCGCTGGATCATGGCGGAGCCTTTATTGACTTACACCCGGAAGTGCTGAGAACTTTACAGGCAGGTGGCATTGACCCATACATCATCCATGAAAAAGCATTACTCCAGAAATTCGAAGAGAAGATTGGCAGGATAGATTTTGTAAAGGCAAACGTGGATGAACTCTGGCAGGAATGGAAGGAAAAGTCCCCTACTCATGCTCCTATTCATGTTCGACTCATCATATGGTTGAAAAACAATGCCACAGCTCATGGATATGAACAGAATGGAAACAGCTGGGTACGAAGAGGATGATGGAGAAACAGCTGAGGACCTGACGCGGCATCGAGTGAAATACAGGACGCTGAAAAGATAAAAGCTTCATCTTGTTGAGAGGGCGGTAGCCCGAAGCAATCTCCTGGTTAATGGAGTTTTCTGATCGGCAAGTCTTTACCATGCATGGGAGGGTTGCGATGCCTGGGCATCCCAACCCTCCTCACAACGACAGATCGTGTTTCAGGCGGATGATGTATCCGCCTTTTTATTTTGCCATCAAGGAGGAACCATGAAACGAACCATATCCCTATCCTTTACAATCGCGATCATCCTGTCTGCCTGTGCGAGTCCCGCTGTAGTGACACAGGCGCCTATGGAGCAGGTTAAGTCGACCTCCACCGTCCAACCACCTGTGGAAGTCATCCCTGTGGAGAATACAGCCACAGTCATTCCTCTCGAATCGACATCCATACCCGAGTCGCCGCGCTGGTATTGGGAAGTGGATGGAGCCACGGCGAAGGTCATCGCTGTGAACCAATTCGGGGAGACGCGTGAGCTCGGCGCTGTGGATCCATCCAATATTTTGAATACTGCGTCCATATCCCTCAATGAAGAGCGCGCCCTGCTCTTTGTGGATTCAAACAACGATTTGCGCCTCCATCTGCTCACGCTGGATGGCATGCAAGAGATCGCGCTCCCTTCCAATTCCCCTGATTACTATACCGACTTCTCACAGACAAGTCGTGCGGTCCTTGCCACGTATGATGATCACGTCCTGTTCTCGTATGTTACAGATGGCAGCAGTAATGTCATGCCCGATCAGGGTCCCATTTTTCTGATCGATCTGACATCGCTCACAGCCACGTTGATCGATGAGAGGGTCAGCCGGGGTCCATATAGTGAAAACCGCAACTGGATCCATGCATCACAGGATGGCCGCCATGTTCGCTACCGGAACGGCGATCGGCAAAACATGGACATCCGCGAACTGGATATGCTTACTGGCGATGTCCGCACACTCCATACGACCCGCGGCTCGTCGTTCGGCATCCACGCATCCCCTCAAGGCGACCTGTGGTATCTGCGCGACTCACAACTCATTCTCGATCTCAACGATAACCAGATTGATTTTGTGGATGAAGGGCTGACATTCCGTCCCCTGAAGGATGGCTGGGGCGTTTCATATCCGCGCGACTGCGCGGGGGACTGCGAGATCACAGTGAGCAAGCCGTTTGGGAATGAGGCAGCACTGACGTATTATTTTCCGTGGGCGATGGAATCCGGCGCATTCGATGGCACGGTTAACCAACTGCTGCCCGATCAAAGTCTGTTGTTTGTCGGAAAGCCTTATGCAACTCTTTCCAGTGTACCGGATGCAGCGGAGACCCATCCCGACCTGACGGAGCAGGATAGCCCTGTTTTTCGCCTCACACCCGATGGTCAGGCGCGCCTTGTGGGCATCCATGCCGGCCATGTCTCAGCCGACGGAAGATACATGCTCCTGAAGTCCTCCGACCAGACATCGTTCTTCATCTACGATGCCATCGCCGACCGTCCGCTTTTTGACATGCCGGTCGACACTACGCTGGATGTTTTCTTCACAACCACGAAATTTCTCGACACGGGAATACTTGTCAGCCTGGATGCAGCCGTGCGCGGTGAGGAAAATAACTATCGCACTTTCTTTCATGCGTATTCCTACAATACGTCAACCGCCCAGACATGGGAGGATGTAAACCTGGAATACGGTGGCTGTTCCGACCTGCTTGACGATGGCTCGGTGATCTGCCGGATCTACAGCACGGACACATCCAATTTTGATCTTGTCCGCCATGATCCCGCTGGTGAAATAGAGACAGTACTTAAAGATGTCTGGTGGATCGATTTCACGCCATAACGATGTATTTGAGAAAGCGGATAATCCGGTGGGCTGCCTGATGATGGCCGCCGGGATCGTAGCACAGGAAATCTTGGAAGCGGCCAAGACGATCCCGCCTCTGAATCCGAGCAGTTGACCGAACCAACCCATCCCCGCATAAATCACTATGCTGCTCCCAACTCGATCAAGCTAGAGGCCCATTCAGCCCTGCGAAGGTTTCGAACCTTCGTAGGGTTTATTTTTTGTAAAACCCCACGATCTGTTCTGCAAAATCAATGAGGCTTTTGCATACTAATTCTGGCCAGGCTCGACCTGCACCTGCCGATGGCTCAGTAGAAAAAGTGACAGTCACCCTAAACTTAAAGGTGACTGTCACTTGACTTTAGTCTTCGATAACCGCTGCTTCCACAGATTGGATGGGTGGAAGGAAGTCGGCCAACATTTCCCAGCTATCGCCGGAGTTGCGGCTGTAAAACAGCTGCCCGGTATGAGTACCTACATAGATGCCGGCATCTTCAAAGGTATCGGTTGCCATGGCTTCACGCAGGACAACCAGATGTGCCTTGTCGGGAAGGCCCTTTGTGAGGCGCTCCCATGAATCGCCTTTATCATGGCTGCGCCAGACGGAGAATTTCCCATCCACGCTCATACGATATTCGTCGCTCTCTTCCAGCGCAACGTAGACAGTATTCGGGTCAGTTGGGTGGACCGCAATGGGAAAACCAAAGCGGCTGGGCAAGCGGCCTTCGCCAATATCGATCCAATCCTCTCCAGCATTATCACTGCGATAGACACCGCAATGGTTCTGTTGATAGATCAAGTTTGGATTCGAAGGATGCATCGCCATCTTATGCACACACTGACCAAATTCAGGAAATTTGTTCGGCATGAAATCAGCGCGGACATTTTTGTTGTACGGTGACCATGTCTGCCCGCCATCGTCGGTGCGATAACAACCTGCGGCGGAGACCGCGATAAATATCCGTTCCGGGTTTGTCGGATCCAACAGAATGGTGTGCAGGGTCAAACCGCCAGCACCAGGATTCCATTCGCCGCGCTGTGGGTGATCATACAGGCTTTCATTCAACGTCCACGTCTCACCGCGATCACGCGAGACAAAGAAGCTTGCAGGCTGTGCGCCCGCATACAGAACATTGGGCTCACTGTCGCGTCCGGGCTTAATGTTCCAGACTTTGATCATTTTTTCAGGGTTACCTTTCACACTCTCGCCGCCCTCGGAGCGGAACGCTTCATCCACGGTGCTCGCGGGTCTGCCAGATTTTGACGGACGCGTAAGGAGAGGCACCTGCTTGGCCTGTGTCCACGTCTTTCCGAGATCATCTGAATAATGTGTGGTGGGGCCATAAACGAAGTGACTTGTGGCCGCGTGCAAACGCTGATCACGGGGATCCAGTTGCATGTGCATTACATTCCAGCTTTTGAATTGAATATCGTCGACCTGCCATTTTTTTCGTTTGGCGTCACTGCCAAAAATAAAGCCACCCTTTTGCGTTCCTACGAAGACCAGTACCTTTTTACCCATGGGAGCTCCTCTCGTCTGGAAACAGAAAAAATGTTCTAAAAATATTCTACCATAAATGGTCCGATTTACTCCATGAGAAGCTGGTACTACCATGAAAAAGACGGATGGCTGGGCATCCGTCTCAGCTTGGTCATCTCGTGCCTGTTCGATGGCCCGGGCTATGAGTTTGACTATCCCTCTTTCAACAAAAAATCTCCATCCTCCAGCAGCCCATCCAGGATCACCTTCACCGCCTCCGACTGCATGAATGTCTCCAACTCGAAGGACTTCAATCTAGCCTGCGTCGTGCGGACGGATGGTTCCAGAAAATCGCCAAACGGCAGCGATGTGCGGAACAACTGGTAATACAGGAACCTGCGTCCATTACGTTTGAACTGCGCCGGCACTTCTATTTTCTCAGCATCCAGGAACTCTTCCATCTTTCGTCGTACATCTTCCACAGTCTGTGGGAAGAATACCGTGGGATATTGCGTGAAGCGCGCTCTGCCTGCGCACAGCACCGCCGCGCCCATGATCGAAGCTTCCAGACCAATCGTCGAGTTATAGACCATGACGAATTTGGATCTCTGGATCAGCTCATAGGAACTCAACGTCTCGCGCGGACTCACAAAGACGACGTTCGGTTCCCTGTCTACGCCGCGGCTTGCCACCCAGCCCTCCACCGTTTCGCGGCTGGATTTTCTCACGCGCAGTTCGTCGGGGTGGGCACGGATGATAAACAGCGTTTCAGGATGTGCACGGATAACTTCCAATGTCAGATCGAGCCAGTCGAACATATCTTCAAAAACAGTGTTGGCATGCGGCTGGCTGGTATCAAAAATCACGTTGGTAAATATCGGCACGATCTGTTTAAATCCTGCCGCCTTCTTGAGAAATGACTCGTCGAGTCCCTTCATGCCTGACCAGAACTTGATCCCCGCCATGCTGAAGTCGCCCTGAAAACGTTTCGCCAGATACTCATCCAGGTTTGCATTCTGTTCATCGCTCAGTTCGAACTCATCAGGGATATCGATCGGATACGCTGTTGCTTCGCCCTCGGTGAAGAAGGCGGTCGCAGGTTGCAAGCCTACCTCATGAGTGATGACGCGCAGTCCGCGTTGCTGCGCGATCGTACGCGCGGTCGCCTCAGGGTAGAACTGCCCATTGAACACCACCACAGCCCGCGGCTGAGTCTGATCGAGGAAGTCGGAAAACTTCTGTGCCACATTCCACGCCGACAAAACATATTCGCGCAAAAGATAACGCGTGGGTTCATCGTCCTGCAGGTGATGGATTCGCAATATCCAGCGCAAGCCTGGCAGGCACAATACGCCCAGGGGAAGACCCTGCCACTCAAACGTCATTAAGTCCTGCAGGGGAAGATCCGCGATGACTGCGGCGAGCTGCGGGTCGCGCTGGTAACCAAACCAACCAACCGTTGAACGTTGAACCTTGAAACCTTCCAACGCTGGAACGTCTTTGTAAAGCGTTTGTGATTGATAAATACAAGATTTGCATGGCGGTGATTTTCGAATGTTGTCGCGGTTTGTCCCCAGCACGCAATGACTCATTCCCGAGTGACAGGCAAAATAGGCAACAGGAATTCCCTTCAAGCGCAGCGCCCATGAAGCCAGCAGATGAAAGCCGCTGTTCCAGGAGAGATCATCGATTCCCGTCGATGCCTTGAAGAAGACAACAGGTGCGCCGGAAGGAGTGGGCGATCGATGGGCAACGCGTTTGGCGACGCGCGCGATTTTGAAATTGTTGAACCTGCGGACCAGCCCGCGTTTGATCCGTTGGGTGAAAAACTCCTTCATCCCACCCCTACCAATCATTGGTCTGCTCATATCCCAGCTTCAGCAGCAAATCTCCTGCGATATCTTTAAACAGCGCTTTATGTTCATCTGTGAAATGCTCGCGCCATCCACCTGTTTTTCCCGAGCGGAAGGTATGACTCTTGCCCGGCTGGATCGCATCCACTAAAATCGACAGCGCCTGCCTGCGCGGCGTTGGGATCCTGTAACCAGTCTTTTCGACTTCATCGAGCATGGCATTCAACGTGGTGTCACGGTTGTTGATCAAGTCCTCAAAGCGGATGCACATCACACTCTGTTGCTCCAGCCATTGGAACACGCCTTCATATCTCTGCTTTACGCTGACCATGTACAGCCCATCGCGGTCAATGCCGCGGATGGCAACTTTGAGACGCTCACTGAAACTGGGAAGTGAGTTGTAATACTCGTACATGCCATGTCCTTCGTGCATTTCCGTAGCAAAGAAGACCTGTGACACGAGCATATCGCGCGGGTCGCGATAGATAAAATAATTGACCCGGCCAGGCTGGCATAAAAACGCGACATTTTCCGGTGTAGCTTCCACATATCCCCAACCGATCACACCCCTTGGCACACTTTTCAATCCACTTAATACTTCTTCCTTTATCTTTCTTCTTCCCTCTTTTGCAATCGTCCGTATGGGATCGGCATCCACATACTTATAAGGCATAATTCTTGTAAAGCCATTCAGGATTTGCAGCAGCAGATGCGATCCGCTTTTGGGCTTGGAATTACCGAAAATGGGTGGCGCGTCATTGAAGGACAATCGCTTCCAACGCGCAATCGCCTGCAGGGTTTT
>JANMSY010000482.1:0-5934 GCA_031389865.1 Anaerolineales bacterium
CATGCCCGAAGATTGATCGCGCGGCGCGGTAACGGTAACAAACCCAAGCTTCGAAAGAGAGGCGGCAGCCGCCCAAAGCCCGGGGGATAGGATCCCATCATCATTGGTCAGAAGGATTTGTGGTTTTATGGTTGACATACACTTCCAGTATTGAGAGAATAAAAAAGGAGCGGGGGTATCCGCTCCTCTGACAAGGCGCCCTCGGCGCGACCTATTGCTTCGCAAGCAAGCGCTCTAATCCACTGAGCTACGAGCGTAAAATGCCCTCATATCACATGGGATTTTCAGGGAGGCAAGTGTTGATTCTTGCCCAGCGATTTGTAAAGTATACCGCTCTCTTCCGAGGCGTCAAGACAATCCCTGCCTGGCTCCAGGGTTTTAACAAAGTCCATAATTATGTCACTCTGAGGGAGCGTTCTTCCGCGACCGAAGAGTCTCGTTCCCTGTAGTAGAGATGCTTCGCTCCGCTCAGCATGACATGTTGAGAATCTGTCAAGTGACTTTGTTAAAGCCGTGTGCCTGGCTCACACACGACGTGCAAGAATGGCATAGCAATAGGAAAGGTTTTCCGGCACCTTTGATAAATCTGGGGGGTTATCAGCTGCCACTGGATATGACGCCACAAGCTTGTCATATTCTTCCTGAGTATATTTCCGCCAACTGGCAATTCGCTTTTCCTTCTCTTCCTCGGTCGTTACATTTTGTACCTTGAGCACCTTGAAGTAGCCAAATTCCTCCAATGCCTGGGTGACTTCATCCATGCCATGGCACCAGGACCACATCAACTGATTGAGCTGGTCGTCGTACGGAAGACCGCGCCAGTCGGGGTGGAGGTCATATGCGTTCAGGAAAAGCAAGCCACCAGGCTTGATGGCCTTATAAAGTCGATAGAGGCTGTGTGATAGATCAATCGGGTCGAGATAGAGGATGGACGAGAATGAGCAGGCGCCGTCATATTCGGCCTCACTTCTTATTTCGCTTACCATCTGGTTCACAAAAGTAACGTCTGGAAAGCTCTTCCGAGCCCGTTCCAGCATCCGGGGCGACAGATCTGTGCCAGTGACCTGATAGCCTTTCTCGAGCAGCCGGGAAATTACAGGCGTGCCATGTCCACAACCAGCATCCAGGATAGAACTGCCTGGTGGAAGTTGCTCAAGCCATGAATCAAACATATCAGTGAGCAGGGGATTGGCGAAGTAGTGCTCATCATAGTCCTCTGAAATGAGGTCGTACGCTTTGTGGTTCAACTGGCGGACAAAAGGCCAGTCACTGGCTCCATCAGGAAGATCGGCAGGGTTGGGATGCCTGCCACGATGTGCATCCACAACTTCATGGATAAGCTCCCGCATAAAGCGAATCCCGTCCTCTGCTTCAACATATTTCAGGTCAAAATTGATCATCCGCACACCGGGAGACGCTTCTCCCAGGACTACCCCCACATCTGCGGAAATTTCCAATTGGTAACTTGCGCTCTCAATTTCCTGATTGTTCTGATCGTGAGAGGTATATTTATCCCGTTTCAGGAGAATGGATGTTTCTGGAAGCATATCTCCAAACCCAATGGTGTCCACCTCACCACGCTCAAATTTTGCAAGGTGCTCCTCAACAGCTGAAGCAGACTCCAGATCGGCTTGAAATTGCACGTAGTTACGGGTATAGAAGAACTGGGCACCATTTACCGTGTAACTGATCTCCAACAAGAGCGTTCCTGGCGCATTAAAGTTGATGCCACCGCCAATCAGGAAGTGTTGATGTTTCCTGCCTGAAAGTCCCCACACTCGTACATCAACGCGTTCCATGGATTCGGGTCTCTCTTCTGTTTTCGCCTGAATAAATTCAATCTTTGCCATCTGCATTGACCTCGATCAACATGATATTATTGTCTTTTCTACTTCCACCCGGGGACCAGTTTCCTGCAATACAGCCATACGAAATGGTCTTCGCTCACCAATGATGCTACAGTGTTTACGCAGTCATAGCCTGCTCAAACAGGTGTCGTTGGAGACCAATAAATAAGTAGCGAATATTCTGGATGGTCCCTAAAAATTCCTTCGCATCATCGATTGCCTTGTATCTCAATGTGATCAGTTGAGGAAGTTTTTCCTGGTCGAGTTCCTCGACGCCGGTTTAGATGTATTGGACAGGACGAACTCTACGAATTGTTTTTGCTCGACGGTCAGTGTGGCGAATATCTGGGATTGCGCCCTGGCAACCCGCAGTTCCCTGGTGATCGGTTGAACTGCGAAGGAGATGTATTCCAGCACATCGAGCAGGTCGCTCTGTTCGGCGTTGATAACGGATTGCATCATGGACAATTTCTGCCTGCAAAAACCACATTGTTCAAGTTTCTCGAGCAGGGCTTTACGCGTGACAAGACTTGACCAGAGTTGACGAAGCTCTTCTTCACTCGTGAAGAAGGCTGGCAATACGCCGAACAGGTTTTGCAGGAATTGCTCTGCTGAGATGGGTCTTCCATCGGGACTGTAATACAGCGGGGAAGTCATGTGCTGAATTTCGCGTTCCCTGCCCGAACCAATCAAGTTTCAACTACGTCTGCATAATTTTCTCACGCAGAGGGCAGCACCAGGGATTCAGCCTGTGCCAGATTGATCGTCATCGGCTCTTTCGTGTTTCCCAGGGCAAGGATGGCATCGCGCGCGATCATCTTCCTTTCGGCCAGTGGCCCTTGCGAATAAACCTTGCCCAGCCCGAACCCCAACACGCGGGCTTCAGTATCCAAAATAACATCCTCGATCACCGCGATTTTTGTGCCGCCTTCCGTCTGAATATCCCGCCCGCGCAATTCACCAACCAGGATGAAGGTCTCCGACTGGGGAACATCCCCAGGTCCCTTGACTGTATCCGAGCCGGACACCAGCCAGACATCGATGCCATACACTTGCACGGCGCTACGGGCAATCACCAGAGCCTTGCGACTAATGATTCCCTCCTTGCCGAGAAAAACGGCTGCAACCTGGCGCATATCCTGGTCAAGGTACAGATCTTTGACCTCCCCCAGTTTTTTGCCATCCGTAATGCTGATGAGGGGTTTGTTGGAAAGTTCTCTGGATCTAATCATGTGAGCCTCCGTAAGCTAAAGAAAAGGTTATTCAACAGATGACCACTATCCCACCCATTCTTTCTTCCGCATTATAACCCTTTCACCTGCAATCATTTCTAAGGCTCATTGGGAGTTGCCGCGATTCTGCTAACGAGGGATTGCCAAATCCCGTCCATGCAGGAAATACACTGGCATTTGCCCGGAATCTGGCGGCTGGATTTGTCAATCCAGCCGAGCATCGCAGCGATTCCCAGAGAATCATTTCTAAAGAGCGCCAGTGACTTCCAACGTCGGAAACATCACTCGATCACAGGCTCACATTACTCGCGCAGCAGGGAGAGAAATGGCGAAAAAACCCTCCTGGGGAATATAGGAGGGTGAAAGCAAGCATAGACAATTTTTGGTGGTATGTTCGTTCTTTCTGTCCTGGCATAGGTGCATGCGACGCCGGGGCTAATACACGCCTATTTCAGGCGCTTGATGTTGTCCATGGGGAATCCTGAAGGAGGTCATCGTCAACCATCCATTTTTGTTGTGTTGTTGTGGGGGGACATAAAAAAATACCGTCATTTCTGCCGATTGTCGGCTGATATGACGGCACATCCAATGCGAGGCGCCCTCGGCGCGACTCGAACACGCGACCTATTGCTCCGCAAGCAAGCGCTCTAATCCACTGAGCTACGAGGGCATTATGGCAGTCGGGGATTTTAATTCATAATCAGGGTGGGGTCAAGAGAAATGCCCCATCTGTTATTTTGCTGTGAGCAGTTCCTTCAATATCTGCGCATGGATCCCGGGGGTGGAGGCGATCACGGATTGCGGCGGCGAAATATAATCGCCTGTTCCACTTACATTGGTTATGTTCGCGCCCGCCTCTTCACAGATCAAGCCGCCGGCAGCCACATCCCAGGGCTTAAGAGACATCTCCCAGAACCCGTCAAAGCGGCCCGCTGCCACATAGCACAGGTCGAGCGCTGCGGACCCAAATCTGCGCACGCCTTGCGTTAATTTGCCGAGGCGCACAAAATTGGCAAAGTTATCCTGAGGAGTATCCCAGGCGTCATATGGGAAGCCCGTCACAAGCAGGCTCTTCTGCAGCTCAGTCGTGGAGGACACACGCAGAGTTTTTCCATTGAGTGTGGCACCCTTGCCGCGTTCTGCCAGGAACATTTCGTCACGCATGGGGTCGTAAATGGCGCCGAGCTTCAATGCACCTTGAGAAGCATAGGCAATGGAAACGCAAAAGATGGGGATATGATGGGCATAGTTCACTGTCCCATCCAGGGGATCGATATACCAGATGTCTTCAACATTGCCCTGAATAATTCCACTCTCTTCAGCAACAATATGATGATCAGGGAAATTCCGCTGGACTTGACCAAGCAGAAACGCTTCTGATTGATGATCCACTTCAGTGACCAGGTCGATCACGCCCTTGTAGTTCACCTGGTGTTCCGTGTCATATCCGGCGCGCAGGATTGCACCTGCTTCACGCGCCAGGCGTTCAAGTTCGGCAAGAGTTGGCTGCATTAATTTTTCAATCCGTCAATCGTTTTAGAGATATCGTTGAGTTCGGTTTGAATCTCATCGCGGTCACGCACGGACTGCTTCAACAATGCTTCAAAGGCAGGTTTTTGATCAGCAGGCAATGTGTAAAGGAGACGTTCCGCGCGCGCCACCTGCGTATTCTTATGGCGCAATTTATTCTCAAGCCTCGTACGATACCCGTTGTAAAATTTTTCCATATCCAGCGGTTGGGGCTGTGCAAGCGGTTGTTGCGTAACGAGTTCAGCAACAGTCAACAAAAAGTCTTCTGTGTCGATTGGTTTTTCCATGAAACGAGCTGCGCCCAAACTCAGGGCGAAATCCTTATCTTCGGGTGTCACATACGTTGCCGATAGGAAGACCACCGGGATCGGACGGGTCTCGGCGTTCAATCGCAGCTTCTGAACAAATGCATAACCATCCATTTTCGGCATCAGGATATCGGTGATGATCAACACCGGCCTCTGACGCGCGATCACGCCAAGCGCCTCCTCACCATTACGAGCGGTGAGCACCGCATAGCCCTTGAAGCGCAACGTGACTTCAAGCAATTCCAGAACATTTGGGACATCTTCAACGATCAGGATGGGTCCGTATAAAGTAGCCATGGCTGTATTGTAGCCTCCTTCTGGATGACAAACAAGAGCGCCTCTTTTTTTGACATAGGCCTGCGACAGTTAAGTGCATGTGATTCAATCTGATGGAGTTTTCGTCAACCACTCCAGATGCGCGACCCCAGTGCTGAACGGATAAACTCAACAGCAAGGATTGCTGTTTGATTCTGAACATCGAGGATTGGATTTACTTCAACCAGATCCATGCCGACCAGTTTTCCCGTTTCCGCGACCACCTCACATGCCAGATGTGCCTCACGGAAGGTCAGGCCACCCGGGACCGGCGTCCCCACCCCTGGGGCATGACGGGGGTCGAGCGCGTCCATGTCGAACGACAAATAGATGCCGTCCACATCGCGGCGGACGCTCTCAATGGCTTTTTCCAGTGCAGCGACCATTCCGATGCGGTCAATCTGTTCCATGCTCTGGACCATGACTCCCGCTTCACGAAGGTTGCGTTTTTCGCCCAGGTCAAGGTCACGCGCCCCGATAACGGCGACACGGCTGGGGTCCAGGATGGGAGGCGTTTCATCCCATAATGAGACCAGGCGCGGATCACCGAGTCCGCATAAGGCGGCGAGAGGCATGCCATGAATATTGCCTGAGGGAGTTGTCTCAGCAGTATTGAAGTCGGCATGGGCGTCCACCCAAATAACGCCAAGTCGACGATGTTTTGCCGCGCCACGGATGGAACCAATAGACAGGCTATGATCC
>JANMSY010000483.1:0-11298 GCA_031389865.1 Anaerolineales bacterium
CGGCTATGGAGCGACTTGCCGCTCAAGCCATACATCTGTCCCCAAAAGATGAGGTTCTCACGGGCAGTCAGATCTTCATACAGTGCGAGTTCCTGCGGCACCACACCAATGACCTGCTTGACCGCCATGGGGTTTTTTGTGATCGAAAATCCACCCACGGTGGCGTCACCTGATGTGGGGGTATATAGGGTTGAGAGCATGGAGATGGTTGTTGTTTTGCCAGCACCGTTGGGACCGAGCAGGCTGAAGATTTCCCCTTCCTTGATGTCGAACGAAATTCCCTTTACAGCCGTGAAGTCGCCGTATTTCTTGGAAAGATTTTGTACTTCGAGAATGGATGATGACATGTGGACTCCTGAGAGCAATGACTGTGGATGTATACGCTAATTTCGGTTAGAAGTTTTAGAAATAGAAGGCTGAAAGCGGAAGGCAGTTATTCGCGGCGTTGAGAGCGCGGCATAAATCTCTCAGGCATAGACATCATTGTGCCAGGCATTTTACCTAATTCTTCATATAGGTCACGAAATCCCTGCAAACATCCTCGTGCCTTCTGCCTACTGTACCCTGTTGTACTCTTTCATGATCTCAACCAGTTTATCGTGTGGCAGCGCTTCAATGGACATTCCCAAATGCCCGGTCATGGATTCGCCTGCGATCATCGAGTTGATAATTGCCTCCTCGGAGGCGTATGCCGACGCGAACAGGATGGGATCAATATGCTCGTTGTGGACATAGTTGATATTCCCTGTGATCTCTCCTGTCATTCCTGTCGATGCGGTTGAAAACGCGAGAAAAATATCGCCGCTGCCGTTGCCGCCCAATGCGCCTGTACGCGCCATCCCCAGGGAAGCGCGTTTTGCCAAACGTTTGAGCTGGTGGGGGAGCAGAGGCGCGTCGGTTGCAAGGATAATGATCAACGAGCCGTCATCCTGCTTAAAGGGGTTCTCACCATTGGAAAATGGCGCATTCTCTTTTAAATGCTTTCCTACCGGAACACCTGCGATGGTGAGTTGAAATCGTCGTCCAAAATTGGATTGAACGAGCGCGCCGACTGTCCAGCCGCCAAATTTTTCGGGGAGTTTGCGCGAGGATGTCCCCGTGCCACCTTTGAATTCATAGCACATCATTCCCGTCCCGCCGCCTATGTTGCCTTCATCGATCGGTCCATCCCTGGCGTTATCGAGCGCGTGCCAGACGTGCTCCGCCTTGACGTGGAATCCATTCATGTCGTTGAGCCAGCCATCTGCGGTCTCTGTTACAACGGGACAAGACCATTTCTGATAGAGCGCGCCTGTGCGTGCCTGCCAGTCAATGATCGTGTCGCGGACGATGCCAACTGAATGTGTGTTCGTGATCCCGATCGGACCCTCCAGCATGCCGCCTTCTTCGACCCAGGCCGCGCCTGTCATTTCACCGTTGCCGTTGAAGGCAAATGTCCCGGCGAAAACGGGTTCGTGATGACCCTGTCGACGCGGATGGATAATGGTGACACCCGTCCGTGCGGATGGGCCTTCGATCACGGTGGCATACCCCACGGTCACGCCTGGCACGTCCGTGATCGCATTATGCGTCCCAGGAGTGCCTTCAAATGGAATCCCCAGATTGCGGGCGCGTGGCTTGGTCATCCGTCTCCTTTCACCAACAAAACAAGTTGACTCGCAATCCCCTGCAGCACCTCATCCGGCACGCCATCCACTGCCTTGGACTGGACGCGCGTATCAATGCCATCGTTGACATAGTCCACGACGACGAATTCTTCAAGTGTCAGTGCAATCTCGGTGGAGAACCAATCGAGCCTGCAAAGTGAGGCGATCCGTTGTGTGATCTCGCGCAAAGGCGTGAGCTCGTATTTATTTTCATCCTGCGCTGTGACCATTGAAAACACGTGCGTGAGCGGATGCCACCAGCATGGATACGTTTTCCCAACCGTGTAAAAGACCCGGAACCAGGCGGGCTGCCCGTGAATGATGCGGGGTGTAATGGTGGATTGAATGAGGTATTTTTGTTCAGGAAATTCCATGCGGGCGCGCAGGATCTGGTCCTGGGAAAAGGCGCCCAGGATGACGCCTTCGCTGCCTCCTTCATTGGATGGCTTGATCACGAATTGCTGGCCCAGGGGAGTCAGATCCAATTCAGGAATGACAGGCTGTTCGATGAACGGGGAGATCAGAATTGTGTGAGGTGTGTGAATGCCCGCGCTGATGAGTTCAAGGTGCATGGTGGCTTTGTCTTCAGACCAGGCGGAGACTTCAGCGGGATTGATGCGGCGCGCGTGATGTTCACGTGACCAGCGGTGGACGGGTTCAAAACGGCGATCATATTGGGAACGGTCGAGGATCGCCCGAAACGAGTTCTCGCCTTTATATAACGAGGTGATGGATTCGAGCAGGTTCCCGGGTGTGATCTGCCAGAGGGTTAATCCATTTTCGTTGCAGGCATGTTCGATCATTTGGACGAAGTCGATGTCGTATTCCCAGTACCAGCAGAGGCAGATATCGTAGCGCATGTTTCGATTATAAGGGAGAAGAAGGCATGATCAGCAGCGAGTGAGGGAGTGGCTAAAAGAATGGGCCATATTTCTTCTCACCACACACCAGCCCCGGCGGGGTGGTGCCGGGGGAGAACACAGAGTTCACGGAGAATGTAGAAGGTTTTCTCTGTGTTCTCCGTGTACTCCGTGGTGAAACTATTGGGCAAGCCCACACAATTATCCACTCTTCGAGTGAGTGGTTTGTAATGTGCCTGCAGAAACCGATTACAATGTACGGACTTTTTCGTTCAAGAGACTAAATCAATCGTTCGAAAGGATGTAAGATGGCCAAAGATTCGGTTCAAAGTGATGTAGTGGTTTCGATGGAATATACTCTGCAGGTGGATGATGAAGTAGTCGATTCCTCCGAGGGCCAGGATCCATTGGAGTTTCTTGTAGGTCATGGCAATATCATCTCTGGTTTGGAGCGCGAAATGATGGGCATGAAGGTGGGCGATAGCAAGGATGTCGTGATCCTTCCTGAAGATGGCTACGGTGAATATGATGATGCAGCATTCATGAATGTGCCGCGCGGCGAATTTCCAAAAGAGATGCCCGTTGAAGAAGGCATGGAACTGACCGTGAGGGATGATGCGGGGCAGGCGCGCTATGCACGCATAGAAACGGTCGAAGGCGATAGTGTTACGTTAAACTTTAATCACCCGCTGGCGGGGGATGAGCTGCATTTCAATGTAAAGGTTGTGGGGCTGCGTGAGCCCACTGGTGAAGAGCTTGAGCATGGACATGTGCATCAGGGTGGGGAACATCATCATTAAGCCTGCTCGAAAAGAAGATGATGATACTTCTATAAATAAAATAAATAATCCCGCCGAAAGGCGGGATTATTTGTTAGTCGGTTGTTGCTGCCAGGGATGGACCGTCTTCAGGAGCTGGAGCAAATTCGGCCCTGGCTCCAAGCTGAAGATGAAGCGCGTAATAGGCAATGACCGAGAGTCCGCATAGGGCTCCGCCAATGTACCAAAGCAGGTTCGGATTGTAATTATCCAGGATATAGCCTGCCGCGCCAGGACCAATCGTTGAAGGGATCGCCCAGGAAAGCCCTGCCACCGCCATGTAGCGTCCACGCATGGCTTCAGGTGCAAAACCTGCAATCAACGCCTGGCCGGTGGGAACGACGATCATCTCGCCGATGGTAATGATAACGACGTTGAGCGCGAACAAAACATAGGTCGTGAAGATGCCGAACAGGAAAAAGCCGATCATGTAAAAGATCGTGCCGAACGCCATCAACAGGAAAGGGGGTCGGTGCCTGATGGTGCGCGTCAGCCAGAACTGGAACAATACAACCGTGATGGCACTGCTCGTCATCAGGAATCCGTACCCCTGTGGGTTGATGCCGTGGTTATCACGCAGATAAACAGAGAGCGATCCATACATCTGTTGATAGACGATCAGCATAAGAATGTTTGCAATAATGAAAGAGACAAAGGCAGTATCGCGCAACACGAAACGATAGCCCAATACCGTGCGTAGGAATGACTCGCTCTTTTCGTGTGCATGAGGTTCAGGTTTCGTTTCAGGTAGGGTGCGATAAATGATCACAGCAACAAGGCAACTGATGATCGAATCAATGACGAACAGGTAGAAAAAATTAATGTTTGCGAGGAAGCCACCGATGGTCGGCCCAATGATCCACGCAAGATTCCCAACCACACGTAGAATGCCGAAACCCTCCTGTCGTTTGTTCTCAGGCAGGATATCTGCGATCATTGCTTCATGGGCGGGGTGTGAAACGCTGGAGAGCAACCCTACAACGATTACCAGGGGATAGAGAATATTGAAGTCATTGACAAGGCCGAACCCAAGGGTGCTGATGGCACTAAAGATCAGGCCGAAAAGGATCAACTGTTTCCGCCCAAATTTATCGGTCAACGCGCCGCCGACCATGCTGCCAATCAACCCGAACAGCGACGACATCCCAAGCAGGATGCCTGCCTGGGTCATACCCACACCAAACTTTTGTGTGATATAGAGCGCAAAGAAGGGGAAGAGGAGTGTCCCCCCAATCCCATCGATAAAACGCACGCTGACGACAACCCAGAACAGGCGTGGAAACTCATGATAGATTTGCTGGAAACGAGTGAACATTTAAGTCCTTTCGTATGGGGAGATCTCATTATAGCACAATTGTTCTAAAATTAGATTAATTTTTGAACGGCTCATTGGGAGTTGCCGTGATTCTGCTAACGAGGGATTGCCAAATCCCGTCCATGCAGGAAATACACTGGCATTTGCCCCGAATCTGGCGGCTGGATTTGTCAATCCAGCCGAGCATCACGGCGATTCCATACTGATGATTGGTGTTGAGTTCAATGGATCGATAATTCAGCACGGTGCTTACAGACCTAATGCTGGCCCAGCGTTCCCAATGTGCGGACTCGCCGTTCGACTCTGTAGAAGACCCAGGAGCCGAACCACAACATCCCAAACATAAAGACGATGACAAGTACAATTTCCACTCTGATCGGCAGGATGGTATTCGTTCTTAAAATCAAGCCGCGCACTGCATCCAAACCGTACGTTAATGGGAGCGCCAATGCGATGGGGATAAGCCAGGATGGCAGGGATTGCACGGGGAAGTTCGTCCCGGAAAATCCCTGCACAAGGAAGCTGCCGACGTCCACAAGAGTATTGGCTTCACGCATCAATAGAACCACGGCGGCAAAGGCAAAGCCAAATCCATATAAACCGATCAACATGGGAATGGCAGTAAGAAACGCGGCGAGCGTATTTCCTGTTGGTTTGAAGCCAAACAATACTCCTGCAATGGCAAGCATAATTACGGATATTACAGCTGTCGTAAGCAGGCTGGTCAGAGTCCGCCCCACCAGAATGAGCAAACGAGGAACAGGTGTCAACCAGTTTGATTCAAGTACGCCCGCGTCCATATCCTGCTTGAGGGCATAGCCCATGCCCCAGAACACGGTCATGATGAAGTTGGTTAACACTGTACCCAGCAGGATAAAGGACATGTAATCGCCTGTGCCGCTATACGCTGCGAAACCGAGCGCCTGCCCGTTTGTGCTGAATGCCTTGCCCATGAAATAGATGGGTGTGACCCAGATGATGGGTTGAAAGATGTTGGAGACGGCGTTCAGGGGATAGCGCCAGAAGACTTTCCAGTCCTTGCGTGCAATGACATACAACGCCCACAATTGTGTCTTCAGGTTGGGTTGCGAAAGAGATATAGTTTCCATCGTATTCACCTAATATTGTCCTATCGCGCCAGTGCGACGAGCACGGCGTTCCATCCACAAAAAAGTGGAATAACCGACAACAAGCCAGAATGCGCCAAACAAAAGAAGTGGTATCAAGTCCGGCAGGAGCTCGGTAAACCCGGCCTTTGAAAATGCCGCACTGCGCATGCCATGGATCAAATATGTTTGCGGAAGCCATTTTGCAATGGATTGCATCCAGCCAGGCAGCAGACTGATCGGGAACGTAATGCCGCAAAAGATCATCACCAGGCCGCGAATGAGGAAAACAAAGGCATTGGCTTCCTTGACGGTGATCACAAGACTGGCAAACGCAAACCCAAGGCCATAGATGGATGGGATTGCCGCCAGCATCATAAGCAGGATCATCCATACGCTGCCGTTCAATTTCACATTGAAGAGAAGTCCAAACTCCAGCGCGGTAATGCAAATGAACATGAACATGGAGACGATCTGTGGGCCGGTATGCCCAAGCAGGTATGAAAATCTCCATGTGGGAGAAAGCCAGTTCGACTCGAGTGTGCCGCGCATTTGTTCATTGCGTAATGCAAAGCCAATATCCCATAAGACGATGTTTTGCCACATCCACACGGTTGTTCCAATGATGATGTAGCCAATAAAGTCGGTTGCACCTGTTTTCTCCATAAAGACCACCAGGCCGCTTCCATCAGGGCCGGCAAGTGCGCGGGCTGTGAGAATGTACATCATGGGGAAGATCAACGGCCAGATGAACAAGGCGATGATCCAGCTTGGATAACGTGTGAATATCGTCCATTCGCGGCGTACGATTGCCAGAAATGCACGCAGGTCAGAACCGAAGCCAGGCTGACCCAGTGAGCGGGGAGCAAGAGATGTGTCCATGCTGCGCTCCTAATCTCTCAATGCCTTGCCGGTCAGGTGGATGAATACATCCTCGAGCGATGGCTTGACAATATTCATATTGACCAGGCGCGTCCCGTTGCCGCTGATGTGTTCCACGATACGGGGCACCGCCGTACGACTGTTCAGCGCCTGCATGTTCACCTCCCACAGGTCTGTGTCGCCCTGCTGACGAGTGGTCAGATGTTCAATACCGGAGATGCTCCTCAGTTTGCCTGCCAGATCGTCATGCCAGCCGCTGAGCTCCAGGCGGATCACTTCCTTCTGATCAATGCAGTGCTTGAGTCCTTCAGGCGTGTCGAGCGCGATCACCTTGCCTGTATCGATAATGCCAATGCGGTCTGAGAGTTGGTCGGCCTCCTCCATATAGTGAGTCGTCAGCAGGATCGTGTGACCTTCCTGCTTCAGCTCAGCGATCAACTCCCGTACGCGGCGGGCCGCTTGAGGGTCCAGCCCAAGTGTGGGTTCATCCAGGAGAAGGATGGGGGGGCGCGCAAGCAAAGCCTTGGCGATCGCGATGCGCTGGCGCATTCCTGTCGAATACTTTTCAACCAGTTCATTCGCACGATCCTTGATCTCCATGCGCTCGATCAGTTCATCCACGCGTTTCTTTGTGATAGCCTGTGGGATGTGATACAACGCCGCAAAATATTCGAGATTCTCGCGGCCGGTCAGCTTCCAATAAATGCTGCGCTCGCCCGCAAGGACGGTTCCCAGACTGCGCCGCACATCATTGGCCTGTTTGACCGTATCGAAGCCATTGACCTCTGCGGTGCCGCTGGTGGGCTCGAGCAATGTGCAAAGCATGCGGATCGTTGTTGATTTTCCTGCGCCGTTGGGACCCAGCAGGCCAAAGATCTCGCCGCGATGGATCTGCAGATCCACACCGTTCACAGCGGTGAACATCGTTTTGGGTTCACGCTTGCCACCAAAGGAAAACCTGCGTTTTGGGGCAGGGGAGCCTTCGGCGTTCTTATCGCCTGTCCCGGGGCGGGCAGGGAATTTTTTTACCAGTTGTTTGGCTTCAATCGCAAAATCAGACATGTAGAGCTCCTTTTTAAAGCCTGCTTTAATAAAACGTATTTCAACGTCAATTATTATTCACATATTACGACTTTTATTCAGAAAAGTCAATAGTATATTAAGAAAATTGACTATTAGATACAGAAATTCAATAAGAAACCCGCCATCGGGCGGGTTTCTGAAGGGTATTATGAACTTATTTTCACAGGTTCTGGAAGAGGTACTTTTCGTTGGGCTATAAATACGAATAGAACCAGAAAGAGCGCGGCGATATCCACGAGAAGGACAGTGGTCATGGCTTGTGGGCCCGTAAACGCGAATATTTGTCCAATAAACCAGGGCAGAAGCATGCTTCCCGCCCCCGACCCCACCAGAAACCAGCCAGTAATAGTGCCGGTGATCTGCATCCGTTCACCGGCAAGCATAATGAGGGTTGGGAAGATGGATGCCATGGACAGTCCCAGCCCAAATGTACCGATCCACAGCGCAATATTCGAATCTTTCCACAGCATGATAATGATCGTACTGATCGCGCAGCCGATCAAATCCATAAAAAGAATGGTTTTTGAATGAAGCCGCGTGGACACCCAAACGCCAAGCAACCGTCCAAAGGTGAATGCCCCCCAAAACGCAGAGGTTAGGTATGCAGCAGTGATCGTAGTTTCAAGGTTGAGTGTCAATGCATAGGTATAAATCCAGTTCCCGAAGCCCAGCTCTAGACCGACATAGAGCAAAAACAATACTACGATCAAGGTGACCGGGATTAACTGGATGGGTGCATTATTTCTTTCCTCAGCATGAGTATGGATGGACGGCTCCGGTAACAGCCAGAGCCAGATACCGATCGGTATACAAATAATGGCAAATGACCAATACATCCAGTGGATATCACCGGTTCCGAGGAGAACCTGGGCCAGCACAAGGGGAGCCAGCAGTGATCCCACACCAAAGAAGAAGTGTAATCCATTCAGGAATGGACCGGCTTTTTCGCCGTGCGTCCACAGCAGCAGGGTGTTGCATCCCACATCCAGAATGCCGGCTGCCAGTCCGCTTAGAAACATGGCGAATAAAAGCAAACTCAATGTCTGCGACATTGGGATCAATACAGAGGCGAGGGCAATGACCAACAAAGTAGCTGCCATGAGCTTATGGCCGGAAAGCCTGTCATAGGCGCGTCCGCCAAAATACGAGCCGATCAGGTACCCCAGGGCACCGGAAACAAAGATGAGGCTGATGCGTTCCAGTCCGCTGGATGTATGTTCGGCAAGCTTAAGCAGGCTGGGACCGCTCGCTGCGGTGGTCGCTCCCAGAATAATGAAGGATAGGTAATATGCGATGGTGGCGATCAGGGGGTGCGCAACAGCGGGCTTGGTTGAGGCGAATGTCATTGATGGAACTCTTTCCTAATGTAGATTTGGTTGAGCCTACTATATGGCTCGTTTACTTGCGACAGGACAATTTAAGACAGCTTGACTACCTACATGCAGATCAGGCAGCAGCGGGCTCCTTCTGCGGAGCTTTCGGCACAAACCGTTCCTGCGTTCCCAATTTCAGATGCAGGGAAAAATAGCTCAGCGCGGCGAGCAGGCACAGGAATCCGCCGATGTACCAGAGCAGATGCGGATTCAGGTTATCAAGGATATAACCGGCGATGCCAGGGCCAATTGCGTTCGGAACCGAAATGATGTACCCCGCCACTGCCATGTAACGCCCACGCATTTCCCTGGGAGCAAAACCGGCGATCACCACCTGACTGGTGGGAAAGTACAGCATTTCTCCAAAGCAAACGATGATTGCAGAGATTACGAACATCACAAAGCCACTTACGATCCCATACATGAACATGCCGACTGCGAATACGCCAGCGCCCAACATCATCATCAGGAACGGTGGTCGGTAGCGGATCATGCGACTGATCCAGAATTGGAATAGTACCACTTCCAGGCCGGTGATCGAGAGGATCAAACCATACCCTCGGCTATCAATGCCCTGTACATTCCGTAAATAGACTGCCAGCGCCCCATATTGTTGTATATATATCAGGAGTACCAGCATTCCGGAAAAAATAAATCCCATGAAAGCCAGGTCGCGGACGACGATCCTATAACCCTTGACCGTTTCCCAGAATGATTCTATCTTTTGGCCCGCTTCTGCCTCGGTCTTTGGTTTGGTCTCGGGTAACATGCGGAACAGGATCGCTGCAACGATGCAGCTGATGATCGCATCGATCACAAACAATGCAAGGAAGGATCTGGTTGCGATCAGCCCGCCGGCAGCCGTGCCGACAATCCATGCGTAGTTGTATACCACTCGCAGGATGCCATATCCTTCCTGTCTCTTTGCATCCGGGAGAACATCTGCCAGCATCGCTTCATGCGCGGGATTCGCTACGCTTGCAAAAAGACCCACAATAATGACAAGTGGGTACATTACATTGATGTTGTTGACCAGGCCGAGCGATAGACTGCTTAAGGCGCTGACTACCAGCCCGAACAGAATGATGTTTCTGCGCCCAAACCTATCGGTAAATGCACCTCCTGCCGCACTGCCTATCAGGGTAAAGAGTGATTTCATGCCCAGAAGTATCCCGGCGTGCGCCATGCCCACACCGAATTTTTGTGTGACATACAGGGCAAAAAAGGGAAAAAGTATGGTGTCTCCGAGCGCGTCGATAAAACGCGTCATCACAACAACCCAGAACAGGCGGGGGAATTCGTTGTAGGTCTTCCTGATATTCCCGAAAACATTTTTCATGATGCGTACCTCAGCTGCGTGGTGGAGTCCGGAGAGTTTGCGAGATCAGCAATGCCTGCACTCTGTTCAGGGCAGGGACGGCCAGGGGATTTCCGCAGGTCCTGCATAGCCATGTTTTTCCTGCACGAAAACGCGTCCATGAGATGGTTGGGAGCAACCCGGTTCATCGATAAAGGTGATAAAGGGTAACCGTGTCGCCAGCGGATCAAAGATAAGCTCCCCACCTTCGCATCTCCATGTTTCGATGATATAGGTCTGCATCGAATCATCTTCATAGTCCCCCAGGCTGACAGGGATATCTACCCAGGTGACAGTCACTTCGTTGGTGTTGTTGTTGCGTGTAGCGCTTAATACTGCCGATGGAGGATAATAGGGAGTGACAGGTAACTTCACGCCCTCGGGATACATGATTGGCAGACTTTTTATATCGCCTGCCACTTCAAGATATTGCGCGCTGACCCAGCATTTGACCTGGTTTTCCACAAGCACCCAATTCCAGTTGTCCGCGTCCACACGGCCGATGAGCTTGATGTTGGCGGTGGCCCGAAATGCAAACAGATAAAGATATTCGGGGCCGGGTCCGTAGCGGCAACTTAATCGGTCCGCGGTCACTTTGGCATTAAGGCTGTCGACGCTGGGATATGGACTCGGTGCGACTGTCTCTGTGGGAAGAGGCGTGAAGGTTAAAGTCAATGTAGGGGTGGATGTAAATGTTTCTGTTGGAGGGATGGGCGAAGATGTCTCAGTGTGGGGAATGCCTGTGGATGTATTTGTGGCTGCGGCTGAGGGGGCTGGAGATGGGGTGGGTTCCAGTCGAGGGTTGGAAACGCTACATGAAAGGGTTGTCAGAATCAGTAGGAGTACCAGATATAGGTT
>JANMSY010000190.1:0-6188 GCA_031389865.1 Anaerolineales bacterium
CGCCGGTGTGGTGACCAGCCGTAACCACGTCCGCTATGTTGTCACTGAATATGGCGTGGCGGACCTGTATGGCAAGACCATCCGTCAGCGTGCCCGCCAGCTGATCGATATCGCGCATCCAGATTTCCGTGCAGACCTGGAGAAGCAGGCCGGCGAACTGCATTATCTGTAAGCGCAGCCGCGAGCCTACTGGGATTTATACATATAATGCCCACGGTCACAAATTGCGCTTTCCCCCCTTTGAAAAAGCGCAATTTGTGACTGCCCTGGGTATAAAAACTCACCGCAGGGGATGGCCTTTTTATCTATTTGGTGAGTATAATATTATTTAGGGAAAGTATTATGACACGAAAAGCCAAAATTGTAGCAACGATTGGGCCCGCAAGCCAGAGCGAGGCAGTCCTCGAAAAACTGATCCTGGCTGGGATGAATGTGGCCCGCATGAATTTCTCACACGGCACCCATGAAGAGCATGACGCACGCATTGCCATGGTCCACAAGGTTGCAGCACGGCTCGGGGTGTCGGTGGGGGTCCTGCAGGATTTGCAGGGACCAAAGATCCGCGTCGGCGAGCTGCCTGAGCCCATTCAACTCTCAGAAGGAGAGACCATCATTTTGTATGTGACCGGGACGCCGCCTCCTGGCGATGGCGAGAAAAAGATCCCAGTGGATTTTCGCGAGCTCTTCAATTCAGTCCAGACCTCAGACCGGCTCCTGCTCGATGATGGACGTCTCACCCTGCAAGTGACCGCCGTCAACGATCTCAATACACTAACTGCGAGGGTCATTATTGGTGGGCCACTATCCTCACACAAGGGGATTAACCTGCCGGGCATCCGATTACGGATTGCCGGGTTTACAGAAAAAGACGAAGCCGACCTCGCTTTCGGCATCTCGCACGCCGTGGATGCAGTTGCTATTTCCTTTGTTCGTACAGTGGAGGATGTCAAGAAAGTCCGTTATGCAATGGAACGTTTTTCGAAGGGGAACCGCCTGCCATTACTGATTGCCAAAATTGAAAAACCCGAAGCTCTGGATAACCTCGAGGCCATACTGGATATTGTGGATGGGGTGATGGTGGCACGTGGCGACCTGGGTGTGGAACTCCCGCCGGAACGTGTGCCTTCCCAGCAAAAGCACATCATCCGCACAGCCAACAACCGTGCCAAGCTCGTCATCACTGCCACGCAAATGCTCGAGTCGATGATCACGAATCCGCTGCCCACACGCGCCGAAGCGTCTGATGTGGCGAACGCGGTCTTCGATGGAACCGATGCGGTCATGCTCTCCGCTGAAACAGCCGTGGGGAAATATCCCGTGGAGTCTGTGCTCATGATGGACCGCATTGTCCGTGAAGCGGAAACGCATTACCTGGAGTGGGGATCCTCGCAGATTGTGACTGGTTTCGAGCACAGTGACGCGGCTTCCATGGCGCGCGCTGCACAGGCCCTTGCCAACGATAGGAACGTCATGGCTGTGGCCTGCTTCACGACGCAGGGACAGACGGCCTGGCTCATGTCGAAGATCAGGCCGCGTGTGCCGATCATGGCATTTACAGCCAACCCTGATACAGCGGGGCGGCTGGCATTTATGTGGGGTGTGCGCCCGCAGGTGGTGCCTTTCGCAAACTCACTTGAAGAAATGCTCAATCACGTGGACGCCGCGCTCATGCGGTCACCAGTGGTGCAGCTCGGGGACCAGGTTGTGCTGGTATGCGGTTTCCCTCTGGGCGCGGTGCGCCCACCGAATATGGCAATACTGCATACAGTCGGCGAGCCATAGAATTACTTCAACCATAGGAATTGATGAGGCGTCAGGTGTAGATCGATCCGCCCATTGCCGAACTCTTTTCCTGTGAGAAGGTCAGTCAGGTTCCTGGCTGGCTTTTTTATTTCAAAGGAAATGTCCTGAGATGCATCGCTCAAATTGTGGATGACCACGATCGACTCGCTCTGATACGTCCGCTTGAATGCCGCAACCCTGTCGTTGTGCAGATCCAGCCACTCAAAATCACCGCGGCCAAACTCCGGATGATTTTTTCTTGTCGCGATCATATGAAGAATGCCATTCCACAACGAGTTGGGATCGGCGCGTTGCGATTCGACGTTCACACGCGTCGGAGCAAAGGCTTTGTCCTCGATGATGGGTGCGAACAGGGATTCGACAGGCGCTGCAGAAAAGCCGCCAGTAGGCCCGGGGTTCCATTGCATCGCGGTGCGGACGCCGTTGCGGTCCTCGAGCCAGATGTTATCTCCCATGCCAATTTCATCCCCGTAATACAGAATGGGTGAGCCAGGTAATGTAAAGAGCAGCGAGTAAGCCAGTTCTATTTTTCGACGATCATGATCCAGCAGCGGGGCCAGCCGGCGGCGGATACCCAGGTTGAGTTTCATGCGCGGCTCGGGCGCATACTGTTCCCACATCCAGTCGCGCTCCTGGGGCGTGACCATTTCCAGAGTCAGCTCATCGTGGTTTCGCAGGAAGATACACCACTGACAACTCTCAGGAATATGAGGAGTACGGTTGATGATCGCGACCATGTCCTCCGCGCGTCCCTTCCTGAGCGCCATATAGATGCGCGGCATGATGGGGAAGTGGAAGCCCATTTGGAATTCATCTCCATCCCCAAAATAGGGGCGTACATCCTCCGGCCACTGGTTTGCTTCACAGAGCAGGATTCGCCCCGGATAATTCGTATCGAGGAAGGCGCGTAATTTTTTCAGATACGCATGTGTCTCAGGCAGGTTCTCGCAATTTGTCCCCTCACGTTCAAACAGATACGGCACTGCATCGGCGCGAAATCCGTCAATGCCAAGGTCGAGCCAGAAGCTTGCCACCCGCAGCATTTCCTCCTGCACATTTGGGTTGTCATAATTCAGATCGGGTTGCGAGGCATAGAAGCGATGCCAGTAGTATTGCCCCGCCCTGTCATCCCATGTCCAGTTGGATGGCTCCGTGTCCACAAAGATGATGCGGGCATCCTTGAACTTTTGATCCGTGTCGCTCCAGACGTAATAATCGCGATATCGTGAATTGCGGTCCGTGCGCGAAGCCTGAAACCAGGGATGCGCGTCCGAAGTGTGATTCAGCACGAGGTCCATAATGATGCGCATACCGTGCGCGTGAGCGGCATCGAGTAGTTCTTTGACATCCTCCAGTGTGCCGAAGATCTCTGCAACGTTGTAGAAATCTGCAATGTCGTAGCCATCGTCTCTCAATGGGGATGGATAGATCGGCATGAGCCACAGGCAGTCCACACCCAGCTCCTGCAAATAATCGAGTTTCTGCGTTAAGCCTTTGATGTCTCCATGCCCGTCGCCGTTGCTGTCGTAAAACGCGCGTACATAGATCTGATAAAAAATCGCATCCTTATACCAGAGATCATCACTCTTCATGGTTGTATCTGACCTGTTCCTCTGCTGATTTCTCGCGGCTGTCCATCCGAAGACGCGATCCCATTAGCCTTTCACGGCGCCAGCAAGCATGCCGCGCACAAAGTAACGCTGGAGCGAGAAGAAGACGATCATGGGCAGAAGCATGGAGAGGAATGCTGCCGCCGTCAACACCTGCCACCCGGAACCGAGCGATGTGACCATATTACTAATCTGATAGGTCATGACTGGCCGGGTGCCGCCCAGGAAAACCAGTGCAACCAGCAGATCATTCCACACCCACAGGAATTGGAAGATGCCCAGGGATGCAATTGCCGGCATCGACAAAGGGATCACCAATTGCCGGAAAGCTGTCCAATGCGAAGCGCCATCCAGGTAGGCGGATTCGAACAAGTCACGTGGCAGGGTTCCGAGAAAGTTGCGCATCAGGTAGATGGCGTAAGGCATTCCGAAACCGGTATGGAAAAGCCATACCCCGACGAAAGTACCGTTCAAACCCACCTGTGCGTAAAACCGCGAAATGGGAACCAGGGTCATCTGCAGCGGAACAACCTGCAAGCCTACCAGAAGAGCAAAGAGCAGGAAGCGCCCCTTGAAATCCAGCCAGGCAAACGCATATCCGGCAAATGCGGCAAACAGGATCGGCAGAAAAGTGGCAGGCAGGGTTACAAGCAGACTGTTGATAAAAGCCCGACCCATGCCGCGTGGGTTGAGGATATCGCTGGTGTTGCATTTGATATCCGGTGGTTGTGTTCCGGCTGCACAGTCGGCTGTGTAGGTGCTTCTGCCGCGATAACCCACCAGCGCGTCAATATAATTGTTGAAGGTAAAGCTCGAGGCTGCCACTTCACCCTGGCGGAGATAGGACGCGATATCTGCGGCTTCCTGCGGGCTGGGGAGGGGGGTATCACCCATGTGAGGCTGGCCGTTGATATCCTTGCGGAGCATGGCAAGCAGCTGCAAGGAGCGCGGGTACCTGGCGATCAACTCCGCGTTCGTTAGATCGGCTTGTGATAGTGCCCTGCCATCTGCGCCGTGGCATTCTGCACAAGAGGTTGCATACGGTCCGCTTGCATTCTGGGGCTTGAAGACTGTCCACCAGCCTGTGTTGCCTACCGCTTCAGGGGGACGCAGGGATGTGACCAATAATCCCAGGGTGGGGACGATCCAAATGATCATGGTCAGGATGACGATTATGTGTGTCGGGAGTTTATTGAGCAATTTATTGATTCGTTCCCTGTTCATCGCGTTGCCTCCTGCTCCATGAATCTCCTGACGTTGTAGTAGATGAATGGAATGATCGCCAGCACAAGGATCACTGCAATAGCAGTGCCGCGCCCTACGTTGAAATTCTTGTACATTTCCGTGTACATACGGTTGGCGATCACGTCCGTCTGGAAATTGCCGCCGGTCATTACGTACACAAGATCGAACAGCTTCAATACATTGATGACCATCGTGGTGACCACAACTGTAATCGTTGGCAGAATGATGGGTACCATAATTTTCCAGAATACAGTCCATTCCCTGGCGCCATCCACCCGGGCAGCTTCCAGGATCTCATCCGGTACAGATTTGAGTGCCGCTGCGAGGATCGTCATGCAGAATCCAGACCAGATCCAGATGCCCACGATCACGATCATATAGGTATTGATGGGCGTAGTGGAGAGCCAGGCAACGGGTTTCCCGCCCAGCGATGTAATGATCGCATTCAACAGGCCGATCTGGTTTTGTGATGTGCCGTAGTCGTAGACAAACTTCCAGATGACACCCGCACCCACGAACGAAATGGCCATTGGCATAAATATGATGGCTTTTGCCAGTGCCTCGTATTTCACCTTATCGGCCAGGACCGCAAACCCGAGGCCAACCGAGACTGTTCCGAAGACCATTACGACGATCCATTTGATTGTATTGCCGTAGGAGGAACTCCAGAACGAATTCCAAAATGCCCCTGGCGAGCTGGTGTTAAATTCGGCAGTCAGAGCATAACGGTAATTCTCAAAGACCCCCCAACAGGGTTGCCCCTCGCGGCATGTGGTGGCAGCGGATGCTGTACCGTCTCTGTTGGAAAAACTCAAGCCTATGGTGTTGACCATCGGGTACACAATAAAAAACGCCATCACCACCAGAGCAGGCAGGAGATAAAGCCAGGGAGCCAGTCCACCCTGCTTCATAATTTCAGGCACCGGTGGGGTGGAGGACGCTCGTAGCGGTTTTCTTCGCACAGCGAGTTCGGGTGTTGTGGCGGGTTTGGAAATATCCTGCGGCGTGGCCATCTCAGCCTCCTTGGTAATATGTATAAAGATTGCCGGAATATGACATCACCAGGTGGGCAGAGAATACAAATAAGGGGCACGTTCTTCCGCGCTCTGGTTCTCTGGAGTATTCTGCGATGTCATAGGATTCTTTTGAAAAGAGTGGGGACGTCTCAACAGAGACGTCCCCACTGGGGTGATGATTTACTTACTGACTGAGACCTTCCGCTTGTTTGGCGGCCAGGTCGGCGAGGATGGCGTCCAGATCGCCGCCATTGACGTACTCTGAGATTCCCTGGAATTCTGCGGAGCCAAAGCCGCCGGGGATCGTGTCGCCGATATCGGTGGTAAAGCCCTGGGTGGTGGCGATTGCCTCACCCAGCTTCTGGAGCGCCGGGTCGGTATAGTTGTCAGCAGCGCCCATGTTCGGTGAAAGACCAAAGGTCGCGCCGGCCCAATTCGCGCCTCCCTGTGCGGATGAGAGGTAGGTTACCAATGCCTGGACCGCGGGGGTATCGGTAAAGGCCATCATTGGCTC
>JANMSY010000214.1:0-2908 GCA_031389865.1 Anaerolineales bacterium
AATACCCTACTGCCTTGGCTGCCTTGACAGCGGCTTCCCCCATTTGTTCACGTAATTCAGGAGTCAGCAACGGAGAGGGAGTCTCTTCGATGATCTTTTGATGTCTGCGCTGCACAGAGCATTCACGTTCAAACAAATGGATGAGATTCCCATGCTGGTCGCCGAAGATTTGAAATTCAATATGGTGCGCTTTGGCCACATATTTCTCGATCAATAACCGGTCATCGCCAAAAGCATGCAGGGCTTCACGCCGCGCGGATTCAATTGCTTCCTTCAATTCGCTTTCGCCATTGACCACGCGCATCCCTTTCCCGCCTCCGCCCGCGGCGGCTTTGACGAGAACAGGATAGCCGATTTCCTTTGCAGCCTTCATGAATTCCTTTTCGTCTTCGAGTCCCTCAAAGCCCGGAACAGTTGGCACGCCCGCTTTCTTCATGCGGACCTTCGACTCTGCCTTGTCGCCCATGGCGCGGATCGAATCTGCTGAGGGGCCGATGAAGATCAGGTTGGCGGAGGCAACTGTCGCTGCGAAGGAAGCGGATTCCGAGAGGAAACCATAGCCCGGATGAATGGCATCCGCGTTTGAGTCGAGCGCGGCGCGGACCAGGACATCCACATTCAAATATGATTCTTTGGGCGAAGCCGCGCCAATATGAATTGCCTCATCCGCCCGCTGCACGTGCAGGGCGTTTTTATCCGCATCTGAAAACACAGCGACAGTTTGGATACCGAGCTCTTTGCAGGCACGCATGATGCGAATGGCAATTTCGCCACGGTTGGCAATCAGGATTTTTCTGAACATAGTTATAGAAAATGCTGAATAAAGTATATGAAGGTGCTCACGATCAATCCGCTGAAAAAATATAGATAGGCCAGGCGGATGTATTTGTACTTGGTCTTTAAGAGGTAAGCGCCGGCATAATAAATATCCTTCACCATGATCTCGTATGTCCTGTCTGAGTCGTTCATGATCTCTGCGAAGTTCTGTGAATATTCATTGTAGGGGATGTCGCCATAATTGCCAAAGAAGAGTGGGCTGTAATCAGCATCGTTGATGGAATGTTTTTTGCGATTTAGAACTTTTACTTTTCCGATCACGGCCAATAAGGCAAAGAAGATGGTAAAAAGCAAAAACAAATCCAATCCGGCAATGGATAACGTGAAGCGCGGGTCTGAGAGTTGCGTTAGGGAGAGCGACAGCAACACCGAGGAGAGACTTAATAGAATGTGAGCTTTCGTATCAGCCATCTGACTGAAATTAACCAGGTTCATGCGCGTCTGCCGCAACATGTGATCGAGTTGCTGGCGAGGCTCTTTGATGTGCATATTACTCTCCGTTTAAAGTGGCGCGTGATGTGGATGGCGTTCTCCACGCGCTTGGCGATCTTATTGATCATTTCTCTTGAGCAATGTGAGCAATACTCTTTCCTTATCGGGGTTCAACCCTGCACGCCACTCATGATCTGCTGGGCGCATCTCCGCCCATGCAATGGTATCGCGAATCGTATCTTCAAGCGGGCGAAATTTGAGGCCCGCATTGACAGGTTTCGAAACATCCACCCGCGAAAAACCCGCATCCTCCTCGGTATCCGGAATCCAAACAGGCATATCGCTCCACGGCGTAACTTCATGCTCCTTTAGAAATTCCTGGCTTGCCCAATGAAATGCAGCTACGCTTCCGGTCACCCGCCTGCAGGCATCGAGAAACCCGCCCATGAACAATTCGTAATCGGGTCCTGTCGCGTTATAGATCCCCGACGCGTTTTCTGCGATCAATTTAATGATAAATTCAGACAGGTCGCGCACGTCAACGATTTGGATCGGTGTCTGCGGCTTATCGGGCGTGATCATGTCGTCGCCGCGTTTGACGCGCATGGGCCAATACGTGAAGCGGTCGGTTGGGTCATAGGGACCAACGATCAAGCCTGGGCGGATGATCAGCGCACGGTCACCGTAAATGTCCTGCACCGTTTTTTCGCACAACGCCTTGAGTGGACCATAGGTCTCGCCTGTGATCTCTTCCACCAATTCATCCTCCAATTTTCCAACGGGATCGGACTCATTAATACCGATCTTTTTGAAGTCTGCATAGGCCGAAATGGATGATATGAAGACGTATCGCTTCACGCTTTTCTCCAGGGCCTGGGCTGAGAGGCGGACGATGCGCGGGACATATCCTGCAACGTCAATGACGGCATCCCAGTCATGACCCGATAATTTTTCAGTGTCATGTCCGCGGTCACCCGTGATTGTCTCGATGTTTGGAAATAAAGTTGGGTTCGTTTGACCGCGGTTGAACATTGTCACTTCATGTCCACCTGCCAGTGCGGCATCCACGAGATGACGACCCAGAAATTTCGTTCCGCCAAGTATTAAGATTTTCATTTTTGCCTCTATTGTTTTTCCTCGCGCTGAGCGGAGCGAGTGTAAGCCGAGCGCAGTCGAAGCGCGGAGCCTAATTCTCCAGCCTCGTCAATATCGCTTCCGTGGCTTTGGCTTCCTCGCCATCAGGAGTGATGTTGTAAGCGGTGATTGTCAGCTGATCCCTATCCACCAGTTCGACTTCGGTGCGCCAGCCCCAGTCAGGTCCGCCAGTGGGATCGGGATAATTGCCGAGGACGGAGAATCCGTTCTCTCTGGATGTACCAATGCAAAACATGATGGCTGTGTTATTGTGGAAACTGTCCACCCAGCTGGCTTCGTATTGATCGGTCGTCGTGTTATAGCCAAATGTGAACATGCCGTGCTGTATCTCGCCTTCGATGGAGCCCTGATACAGATATAGAGCAAAGCGTCCATCCAATACAAGTTGGACACTTCCCACCACGGGCGATTCGTCGGTCAATGTATCAGGTTCCAGCCAGAGCCGGGACATGCCCGTCCACCCGCCGACGAGTTGACGGAGAAA
>JANMSY010000219.1:0-3738 GCA_031389865.1 Anaerolineales bacterium
AAAATATCAAACAGAAATTTTAAAATTACCTTATTGTATATTTTATAAATCCACATTATATGGTAATCAAGGAATTTTAAAAAATATTCACAACCTCGGGCCTGGACTGTCCGGCCAGCCTGAAATATATAGCGCGGGGGAAAAAACTCCCGCTACCCCACTTTCAAAAATGCCAATTTGGCCACCGCCCTGGGTATAACGCACTCGTTTGCATAATCGTGAGCGATGAAAGGATTGATCAAAGCAAATGCCTTCGATCACACGCCAGTGTGACTGATACTTCTCAGACAAAGGCTGCCACATATCATTCTCTTTAAATATGAGCTACATTGTGTAGACCACAATGGGTGAATAGTGAAAGAAGTACGAACATTGAGCCCGAATACGTGAACTTATGCGAAACGTTCGCAGGTCATTTGCAGAATGAAATCAATAGATTGAATTGAATTCGTTAAACCAAAGTTTCTATGAAATCTCTTACAGTTCTGTATGCTTATTTTAATGTATCAGGTTTTATTTTGTTGTATGATGTTTTCAACAGAAAGGAGGTACCAAATAGAGACTCCGCCTGAAATATTTATAGAGGAAAAAGAAGGATTGGAAAGCCCCAGCTCACTGGTCTACGTTCTGCTTCAAATACCAGAGTTCTCCTAACAATAGGAAAGTGGCTCCCCCATTCCCGACATAAGCTACATAAATAATAACCTTTGACGGATGGGTAACACCCATCCGTCGCTTTTTAATTTTGTTTTTTTAAGTGGGCTCTACGAGTTCTTCCATTGCAACGCTTTTCTCATTCGATCCAATCCCTGTTTAAGAATTCTACGCGAAGTCCCGAAGTTCAAGCGGACATGACCCACGCCGTTTTCACCAAAGATCGCCCCATTGCTCAAAGCGACTTTTGCATTTTTCAAAAAGAAATCATACGGGGATTTTTTCAATCCCAATTCCGTAAAATCGAGCCATGCCAGATAGGTTGCATCAGGAATGGTTGTCTTTACACCGGGCATATGTTTCGTAATATACTCTACAAGGAAATCCCTGTTGCCCGTAAGGTAGCCACGAAGTTCCTTCAGCCATCCATCACACTGACCTGAGAATGCCACTTGCGCGGCATGAAGTCCCATACTGCTGACGTGCAAACGTAACTGATGCACCATCTTCACATACGGTTCGCGCAATTCCTTATTGGGGATGATCGCAAAGCCACAGAAGAGTCCTGGTACATTGAACGTCTTGGAAGGAGCAACAAGTGTGATCGTGTGTTTTGCAATTTCAGGGGATAGCCTGGCCATCGGTGTAAACGTATTGTCATCCAGCAACAACTCGGAATGAATCTCGTCGGTGACAATAACAACATTATTTTCAATGCAGATCTCTGCCATCCGCAGGAGATCCTGGCGTGAAAAGATGATTCCCAGCGGGTTGTGGGGATTGCATAACAGGAAAATGCCCGCCTTCTTCGCCTGTTTCCTGAAAGCATCCCAGTCAATTTCGTAACGCAAAATATTGTCCTGCACACTCCGCACAAAGGGTGCGTCCAATTGGGGGATGCCAACGTTATTCTTTACTTCGTGAAATTCATTGTAAACAGGCGTCTGTATCAGTGCACCTTTTTTCGGTGACCCAAATACCCGCGCCGCAACACTAAATCCGCTGACAATGCCGGTGACGGTCACAACCGCTTCAGGCTTCACTTTCCAGCCGTATAAATGATCCATGCGTGCAACAACTGTTCTCTGCAACGCGACAGATGGGATCTCATAACCCAACACGCCCTGCTCCACTACTTTGTGCAACTCATCAAGAATTGGTTTGGGTGACTGGAAGTCCATATCGGCCACCCACATGGGAAGCACATCTTTTGGATAAAACGTCCATTTGTTATATACATTCGGGTCGCGGCGGTTCGGGGTATGGTCAAAGTTGTAGGCCATGATGTTCCTTTATTACTTTTTATATGCCACGATCATACCATCCCGCGCGGGGATGAGAGACACGATCCAATCGAGGTCTGTTGTAATGTCACGCGTGAAGCGGCGTATGGCTTTAGTCGTTTTCTCATGATCGTTCGGGTCGAGTGTTTGTCCGTGCCAGAGCATGTTGTCAATGATCAGGATCCCGCCATGTCGTAGTTTTTCTTTGATAACAGGCAGTGAATCAGGATAAGCATCCTTATCAATATCATTGAAGATGATGTCAAAGGGACCCTGCGTCTGTCGCAGAGTCGCCAGCGCTTCGGCGATATGGAACTGGACAACATCTGCGCTCTCCAACACGGACAAATGGCCTGCCGCGCGTTTCGACAGGTCTTCATCCCAGACGGTGTGATGCACTACGCCTCCCCCATTTTCCTTGACCGCCTTCGCGAACCATGCCGTGGAATAACCGTATCCCGACCCCAATTCAAAAACAGACTTCGCATTGATCATGCGGGCGAGTTGATAACAGTAATATCCGCATGCGGGACCGATGATCGGGAAACCGTTTTTCTCCGCGTATGCCTCCATTTTCTGCAGTTCAGGTTCACGGGGCGGGACGAGGGATGTAAGATATTCCTGCACAGACTGATAGTTAATTTCGCTCATGGTTTTCTCCTTTTGATTGATAAAGTAATACAAAATTGTCAGGCTACAAGCCTGACCTACTGAAGAACTTCTCTTACAACAGGCAAAACTTTGTCTGCCCACAGGGTGTACATTTTAGCTGAAGGGTGCAAACGGTCGCCTGCGAGCAAATCGAAATCATCCATCCCCATGCGCGAAATAATGGTTACATCCACATAATGTGCACCAGCAGACCTGGTCTCTTCCCGGTTCACGGCATTAAACTCGTCTATTTGCTGGCTGATCGGTTCGGTATCGCGTGTGGCCGCGAAGGGAGTAAATCCCCAGTCTGGAATGGAGAGGACCACCACTTTTTTGGGATCTCCGTCTGCATACTCGATCGCCTTCCCAAGCATAAAGCGAAAGTCCTCGCGGTACCCGTCCAATAGATAGCCTCGATACTGGTCGTTAACACCGATGAGTAATGTCACAAGATCATACGTTCCTTCGGGTGGGTTGTCCTGAATTCCCTGCCAGAGTTCGTCCACTGTCCAGCCTGTGCGCGCGAGGATGGTCACGTCAATTTCGGTGCCTTCACTCTCCAGCAATTTCGCCAGCTGGTTGGGCCAGCGACCCTTCTCAGGGACCTTTTCACCAATTGTGTATGAGTCACCAAGCGCAAGATAACGGACAGCGGGCATGTCAGTTGCTCCTAAAACAGGTGTGGAAGGGTTTGGGGTGCACGCAAAAAGCAGGGTACTCAAAAGAAGCAGTACGTATCGCATATTTGATTATAGTCACGAAATTGAAAATAGTGGCTCATTGGGAGTTGCCGTGATTCTGCTGACGAGGGATTGCCAAATCCCGTAACTGCAGGAGATACACTGGCATTTGCCTCGAATCTGGCGGCTGGATTTGTCAATCCAGCCAAGCATCACGGCGAATCCCAGAGAAGCAAAATAGTACTGTCCAACTTATCGTGATTTAAATAGGCAAGGGCACGCATGGTTTCGTGCCCTTGCTTCAAAGGAGGAGCCTTCCACCTTTATTACAATTTCAGTAAATCACAGGTTTTACCGTCATTGCGAGGAGGGTGCCTTTCCCGACGAAGCAATCTTACTCCTCAGACGGAAAATTGCTCGAAAATATGAGATTGCTTCGCAAAGAACCCTCGCAATGACGGGTTATGCTG
>JANMSY010000238.1:0-3391 GCA_031389865.1 Anaerolineales bacterium
CGAGGAGGGTGCCTTTCCCGACGAAGCAATCTTACTCCTCAGACGGAAAATTGCTCGAAAATATGAGATTGCTTCGCAAAGAACCCTCGCAATGACGGGTTATGCTGAGGTTAGAATCAAATTCGTGATTTACTGAAATTAAGACAGGTTGATGGAGTGGGGGGCTTATTCACTTGTTGCGAAGCTTTCCATGGCTGGAGTAGACGTATTATCTGCATGGTGTTTCTTTTGATTCTTCACATACTTCACAATCGTGGGTAATGCCTTTTCAGAGAAACTCAAAACCGCGTACTCAGCCTGCCAAGCAAACGAATTTTTGGAAACGAATAATTCATTTACACGGTGAGAACTCGCGCCTTTCAGTTGACCGATCAATGTTGCAACAGATAATTTCGGCGGGATGGAGACGACCACGTGGATATGGTCAGGCATCCCATTGATGGCATGTGGGATACATTCGAGCGCGGCAGCTTTTCCCCAGATGTAGCCATGTAATTCCGCCTCCCAGGCAGACTCGATCAGAGGCAGACGATTCTTTGTTGCCCAAGTGATGTGGTAGAAGAGTCTCCAGTAAGGCATGATGCATGGATTATATCGTCGGGATATGGAAAAACGGGGAGACAGGGTTTGCAATTCCGTTCGCGTGGAAAAACATCCGCACGGGCCTCCCACAAGGGGATCATATAAACGCCACGTGCTCAAAGCGGAAGCCCTATGGGCTGGCATATGAGGGCGCTGGGTTCACCTACGGGCGGATATTGTGAATACGCAAACACAGGTTGTGCAATCGCGTCCGCATGAGTGAACGATGCAGGCCACAAATTCTCCTGGCAACGACATCCGCACGGGCCTCCCACAAGGGGATCATATAAACGCCACGTGCTCAAAGCGGAAGCCCTATGGGCTGGCATATGAGGGCGCTTCAGCGTCCTTGAGCATTGAGCCCGCTGGATTTATCCACGGGCGGTTTCGCTCTGCCCTAATTCCTTATCTCCTGAATTCGCCATCCGAGCGTTCCTCACAGTCCGCTACGCGCTAATCGCTTTGATATACCTCTCCGCTGATCGTTTTACCGCGGATTTGGCACCCGATGACATGACATAATCCCACCAGCCGCCGTACATGCGGTCAAAGTCGAAGGGTTCCACGGCGTGGACAATACGTTCCACGGCGCGCGGGTTGAGGGGGATCATATTGGGATAGCTGTACATAAAGCTGACATAGCGCCTATCCTGCGCGAGCTGCATGGTATCGCCTGTCAGCAGCGCGCCGCGTCCTTCTGCGCCCTGTGACCAGTGCAGAACATCCGAGCCCCTCAAAGTGACCGCCGCAGCGGACCAGGGTCAGCCCAGCCAAAAGCGGACAGGTCTCACCTTCCCAGAATACATAGGCAGGGTCGGGCCGCATCGCCCATTGACGGTTGTCTGCGTGCCAGTAGATGGGCGCGTTGTCGAAGGCGCGGCTCCAGTCCACGAGTGACCCCACCAGGTGCGGATGCGAAACGGCGATGGCTGAGATCCCGCCAAGTGCACGGACGGCTTCGATCGATGCGTCATCGAGCAGGCTGGGGCAATCCCACAGCACATTTCCGTTCGGGGTCCTCACCAGCAGGGCGCGCTGTCCAATTGCAAAAGAGGGGACGGTGCCGATGCCCGTCAGATCGGGTTCGACCTCCTCGATCCTGTTCTGATGGTCCTTCTGCATCTCAAGCGGAGTTACCCAGCGCTGACCCTTGTGCCCGATGTATTGCCGCTCATCCTCACAGATGAGACAGTGCTCCGGCGGCGCGTCCGTTTCCGCGTATTGCATGCCACAGGTCACACAAATATAGTTTGCCATGTTTCTCTCCTTGATAGTCCTGTCATTGCGAGCGGCTGATGGTCGAGTAGCCCTGAGCGTTCCTGGCGAAGGGCGTATCGAGACCAGCGCGAGCGAAGCAATCTCCTCGCAATGACGGTATGTTTTTGCAATGTCAGTTGTATTGTTGTGGCGGATTATACGAGCGAAATCAGGGAGCGGGAAGCAGGTATGAATAACAATGCCCCGAGAGCGGATGTAATCTCTCAGGGGCAGGTATTTTTCCTTGCTAGTCAACAGATTTATGGATTTCAGATACTAGATGTGTTCACGAAAATCCACATTTCTTGTTGCTATTACTACATTTGCAGGAGTCCTGTCACCTGTAGAATTCATAAATAACCTTTCTTTCATATAATGTAATTTGTATCCTCGCTTCTTATACAGCGCTATTATTCGTTCTGTTGCTGAATTGCTTACGATTACCGGCCCGCTATGATCTAACAGCCAATCTGCATGGCACTCTTGATCTTTCCAAGTAAACCCATCTTTTGAATAATTTCTAAAAACCACATCATAAGGAGGGTCTGCAAATATGAAATCATTATTCTTTAGTTTAAGATCGAGATATGTGCCACAATTAAATTCCCAATTTGATAGAATATTCATGTATTTTATTAGATCGACTTGTTGATTGATAGTTACTTTTGATCCAATTGGTACATTGAATTTTCCTTGTTTGTTGAACCTGCAAAGTCCATTGAAACAAGTTCTATTTAGGTAGTAAAACAATTCAGCTGCTTTTTGAGTGTTCTCCTGGCCTTTCTCAATAAGGTCGTTAAACTCTTTTCTATATCTATAGTACATTTCTTTCGAAATTTTCATTTCTATTGTTAGTATCATACCTTGTCTTAACCAACGATAAAAATTGATCAAGTGAGGATTTATGTCGTTTAATAATGCCTGTCTTGGCAAGAGTCCTAGCGCAACAGATAAACCACCACAGAATGGTTCAACCAATCTCGAGCCTTTATGTTCCTCCCAGGAATGACGAATATATGGGACAAGCCATCTTTTTCCGCCTGCCCATTTTAAGGGTGGAGTCAATTTTTCCATGCTTATTTTTTGGTTTCTTCCAGAACAAAATCGGCAAATCTGTACAATGGTCTTAAACCTTTTCCAACCATTACCTGTTCATAGACAATATTGATCCCACCATTTGCCCACGCCTGACAAATATTTAATATCTTTTTTGCATCTGCTAGATCGTCAAGATTTTTAGTATATTTGAATGCAAGAGTAATAAGGATTGGAATTTGAGTTTTTGTGTCAAAAGCATCGGCAACAAAAATATCTTTTTTTTGTTTACCTAACTCTAGGTATTTGTTTTCTTTTGCTCCAATACAAGCGGCCGTAACAAATAGATCAGGCATCTTAATAAATGGTGCATCCTCGGCAGATCCGTTGGTGAGCTCTTTATACATTTCATGGACACTAGAATCTATTACGACACGTAAGTTGGTAAATGACAAATTTGACATAATTCAACCTTTCTTTATATTCGTTTGACGTTTTTTCTCGTCAAAAAATAATG
>JANMSY010000240.1:0-22119 GCA_031389865.1 Anaerolineales bacterium
CTTGAATGTGGGGACGATGGGGCATATCGATCATGGAAAGACGACGCTGACAGCTGCGATCACGAAAGTGGCTGGGCTGTTGGGGAATGCGGTATTCAAGGCATACGACCAGATCGATAATGCGCCGGAGGAAAAAGCGCGCGGCATCACGATCAACATTGCGCACGTGGAATATCAGACGGACAAGCGTCACTATGCCCACGTGGACATGCCGGGACACCGCGACTACATCAAGAACATGATCACGGGTGCGGCACAGGTGGATGGAGCGATCCTGGTGGTGGCTGCACCGGATGGACCGATGCCGCAGACGCGCGAACATGTGCTGCTGGCGCGTCAGGTGGAAGTGCCAAGCATCGTGGTGTACCTGAACAAAGTGGATCAGATGAACGATCCGGAACTGCTGGAATTGGTGGAGTTGGAACTGCGGGAGTTGCTGAACGCCTATGGCTTCCCTGGCGACACGACCCCGATCGTACGCGGCAGTGCGAAGGCAGCTTTGGATAGTGCCAGCACAGATCCGAATGCCCCGGAATACGAGAGCATCAAGGAACTGTTGCGGGTGGTGGATGAGTACATTCCCGAACCGAAGCGTGAGACGGACAAACCGTTCATGATGGCGGTGGAAGACGTATTCTCGATCAAGGGACGCGGGACGGTGGTGACAGGACGAGTAGATCGTGGGAAAGCCAAGAAAGGCGACCCGATTTCCATTATTGGATTGCGCGCGACGAAGGATTCGGTCATCACGGGCACAGAAATGTTCCACAAGGAATTGGACGAAGTGACGGCCGGAGACAATGCGGGCATCCTGTTGCGCGGCATCGAACGTGAAGATGTGGAGCGCGGGCAGGTGTTGGCCAAGCCTGGGAGTGTGACACCGCACAAGAAGTTTCTGGCGGAAGTGTATGTGCTGAAGAAGGAAGAGGGTGGGCGGCACAAGGCATTCTTCAGTGGGTATCGACCGCAGTTCTACATCCGCACGATGGATGTGACGGGCAACATCACCCTGCCGGAAGGTGTGGAGATGGTCATGCCAGGGGACAATGTCAACCTGACCGTGGAATTGATCGTGCCGGTCGCTCTCGAGCAGGGCTCAAAGTTCGCCATCCGTGAAGGCGGTCTCACCGTCGGCGCGGGTGTCGTGACCAAAATTATTGAATAGGTGCAGGCATGACCAAACAAAAAATTCGCATCCGACTTAAAGCCTACGATCATCGTGTTCTTGATCAGTCTGCAAAAAGAATTGTTGAAACTGCAGAACGCAGTGGTGCCCATGTAGTTGGGCCCGTGCCCTTGCCAACCAAGACAGAACGGTTTACAATACGACGCTCAACATTTATTGACAAGGACTCACATGAGCATTACGAGATCCGTACACACAATCGTTTGATTGATGTTCTGGATCCAGACTCAAAAACCATTGATATGTTAATGCGTCTGAACCTGCCCGCAGGTGTCGACATCGAAATCAAAATCTAACAGGTCGTTAATGGAGAGTAGAGACCGCAAGTATCTCTACTCTCTAATTTCGACAGCGCAAGAACAGTGTTGTCAGGGACTACAAAAAACAGAATGTCCCACCAAGCTGTTTACTGCGTTGCCCGGAGATGATGCAGCCTAAGCCCAGGCTGACAGTCTCACTAAATTTCTTTGAAGGAGAAAACCGAGTTATGTTAAAAGGGCTTATAGGAAAGAAGATTGGCATGACCCAGATCTTCGATGAGCAAGGCGTTGCATATCCTGTGACGATCATCGAAGCTGGGCCATGTTACGTTACCCAGGTTCGTCTTCCTGAGCGTGACGGGTATACCGCGGTCCAATTGGGATTTGGCGAGATTCATCCAAAGAAGCTGGCTTCTGGGGAATTGGGTCACTTGAAGGCAAATAGTTTGTCTCCACTACGCTTTCTTCGTGAATTCCGTTCCAAAGAGGCTGCAAACGTGGGTGACAAGCTGACTGTCGATGTCTTCGCTGTTGGCGAACATGTTGATGTGATCGGCACAAGCAAGGGTAAAGGGTTTGCTGGTGCAGTGAAACGTCACCATTTCAAGGGCGGCCCGAAGACACATGGTCAATCTGATCGTCATCGCGCCCCTGGTTCGCGCGGTTCTGGTACAACACCAGGTCGTGTTCTTAAGAACGCACGTGGCCCGGGTCACATGGGTAATGAACGTGTGACTGTTCAGGCTCTGAAGGTTGTGCTGGTAGATGCCGAACGCAATTTGCTTGGTGTTCATGGCGCGGTGCCTGGTGGAAAAGGCGGTCTGGTTGTAATCAAAGAGGCTCGAAAGCAGTAGCCGCTGAGGATATGGAGCAAGATAACTATGAAAGTAGATGTTTTAAGCATAGAAGGCAAAAAGCTTCGCGAGGTTGAACTTCCCTCAGCGATTTTTGAGGCCCCCATCAATACCGATCTAATGCACCAGGCTTATGTCCGTCAAATGGCGAACGCGCGTCTTGGTACGCATGAGACCAAGGTTCGAGGTGAAGTTGCGGGTGGCGGTGCCAAGCCTTGGAAGCAGAAAGGCACAGGACGGGCGCGTCAAGGTTCCCGCCGTGCAGCGCAGTGGGTGGGTGGCGGACGTATTCACACCCCGCACCCGCGTAGCTATGAACAGCGCATGCCAAAAAAAATGCGTCAGGCAGCTCTTCGCTCTGCCCTTTCAGTTAAAGCGGCTGAACTCGGTGTTGTTGTCGTTGATGAGATTGTCCTTTCTGCAGTCAAAACACGTGCTATGGTTGATGCACTCAAGATCCTCGTTGGTCAATCAACCGCATTGGTTGTTTTTGCCGAAAAAGATCAGGCGTACGATGCTGTCATGCGTTCAACCGACAACATTGCTGATGCAAAGGTTTTGCTTGCAGGCTATCTCAACATTCGTGACCTGTTTGGTTACGATAAGTTGATCCTGCCAGTGAAGGCTTTGGACGCCCTGGTGGCGAATTTAGGATAGGAGAAAAGAATGTCAACGATCTACGATGTTCTTCGCCGTCCATTGGTAACTGAAAAATCAAGTTATCAATCTGGCAAGTTAAATCAATATTCTTTTATCGTTGCGGATAACGCTACGCGCACACAGGTCAAGGATGCCATTGAGACCCTTTATGATGTAAGTGTTGCGCGTGTGAATATTGTCAATACCCCCGCCAAACGTGGTCGCCGCCTGCGCAGCCGACGCCTGCTCGTTCGCAAGGCTGGATATAAGAAGGCCATCATTACCCTGGCTAAGGGTCAAACACTTCCAATATTTGAAGGGGTGCAGTAATGGCCGTAAAAAAATATAAACCGGTAACACCCGGCACTCGTGGTATGACCGGTTACACCTTCGAGGAGATTACCAAGTCCAAGCCGGAACGTTCACTTCTTGTGCCTTTACGCAAAAGTGGCGGCCGAAATTCCTATGGGCGTGTCACTGTCCGTCATCGCGGTGGTGGTCATCGCCGTTTCATTCGTCTTGTGGATTTCAAACGAGATAAACGTCAAGTTCCCGCGAAAGTAGCCGCGATTGAATATGACCCGAACCGCACAGCCCGCCTCGCATTATTATTCTACGTTGATGGAGAAAAGCGTTACATCGTCGCACCGGTGGATCTCAAGGTTGGCGATACCGTGATGGCTGGTGCGGGAGCCGAAATCCGTTCGGGCAACGCACTTCCGATTGCGAACATCCCAGTTGGTACTTTGATCCACAATATCGAAGTCACTGAAGGACGCGGCGGTCAGTTGGTTCGCTCTGCAGGTGGAGCTGCCCAATTGCTCGCAAAAGAAGGCGATTTTGCCCAGGTCCGTATGCCTTCAGGCGAAGTCCGCTTAATCCGCCAGGTTTGTTATGCGACGATTGGCCAGGTTGGTAACCTTGATCATGGCAATGTCAAGCTCGGTAAGGCCGGACGCAGCCGCCATAAGGGCATCCGCCCAACGGTCCGTGGTTCCGCGATGAGTCCCCGCGACCATCCACACGGTGGTGGTGAAGGACGTCAGCCGATTGGACTGCCAGGCCCTAAAAGCCCCTGGGGCAAGCCCACTTTGGGTTATAAAACTCGTCGTAATAAAAAGACTGACCAGTATATTGTGCGTCGTCGCAGTAAAACGAACCGCTAAGATATAGAGGAAGTTATGTCAAGATCACTGAAAAAGGGTCCGTTTATCGAGCCCAAGCTTTTGAAAAGAATTGAAGCAATGAACCAGAAAGGTGAGAAGAAAGTTCTGCGCACATGGAGTCGTGCCAGTGTGATCTTTCCCCAGATGGTTGGTCATACCATTGCTGTTCATGATGGACGCCGCCATGTACCGATCTATATTACCGAGAACATGGTAGGTCACCGTTTGGGCGAGTTTGCCCCGACGCGCACATTTCGCGGTCATATGGCTGGCGAGAAAGCCGCAGCCTAGGCGAGGTGGATTATGCATGATATTCAAGCACATCTACGCTTTCTTGGCATGTCTGCCCAAAAGGTTCGCCTTGTGGTTGACCTGGTGCGCGGCAAGGACGCCAATACAGCCCTGGAAATGCTGCGCTTCGTCCCTAAGGCAGCCGCATTGCCAGTTCGTAAGCTACTGGCCTCTGCTGTAGCCAATGCAGAAGAGAATTTTGGTGTCAGCCGTGACGATCTTTACGTTGCCAAGATTTTTGCCGATGAAGCTCCCACTCGCAAATGGCGCCGCTTTGGTGCTCGTGGTCGCTTTAAACCGATACTCCGCCGCAATTCCCACATTACAGTTGTCTTGCGTGAGCGCGGGTCGTAACCAGGAAATGAGGAGAAATTATGGGTCGTAAAGTTCATCCTATAGGCATGCGCCTTGGTATCAACCAGGGCTGGCAGGGTCGCTGGTTTGCTGAAGGTACACAATATCGTCAGCAGCTACATCAGGATTTTTCCATTCGTAGCTTGTTGCTGGGAATTGTATCCAAAGGCGGTACAGCAAAGAATGCTGATGTGCGAAAGCTTCGCAAAGAATTGCCTGACACCATCAAAAATGGCAAAGCTGGTATTTCGCGCGTTGAAGTTGAGCGTTTCCCTGGCAAGATCCGTGTTGCAATTCATACTGCAAAGCCCGGTATTTTGATCGGTCGTAAGGGCGAAGGCGTGAAGAAGATCCGCCACGCGCTGGAGACTCTGGTTGGCAAGAAGGTTGATCTGGATATTAAAGAAATTACATCACCAGATACAGATGCCATGCTTGTAGCGCGCAATGTAGCAGATCAGCTCGAAAGACGTATTGCGTACCGCCGCGCGATGAAACGCGCCATCCAGCAGGCAATGCGCCAGGGCGCATTGGGGATCAAGATCATGGTGGGCGGTCGCTTGGGCGGCGCGGAAATGTCTCGTGATGTTACGTTGCGTGACGGTCGTGTCCCTCTTCAGACGTTGCGGGCGAACTTGGATTTTGCAAAGGCTGAAGCTGGAACCACCTATGGCCAACTTGGTGTGAAAGTATGGATTTACAAGGGCGAAGCTGTCCCTGAGACTGAAGAAAAGGTGGAGGCAACTGAAGGCGTATACGTAAGCGAATAGCCGCGCGTATAAAGTTGTCTTTGGAAGAGGTATTGATATGTTGATGCCAAAACGTGTAAAGTGGCGCAAGCAAATGCGCGGTCGTATGAAGGGCAAAGCCCTGCGTGGCGCGGAAGTAAGCTTTGGCGAGTATGGCCTGCAGGCTTTGGAACCTGGCTGGGTGACTGCCCGCCAGATCGAAGCAGCACGCAGGACCATCGTCCGTGAGATGAAGCGTCGCGGTAAAGTCTGGATCCGGATTTTTCCAGCCAAGCCGTATACGCACAAACCACCAGAAACCCGAATGGGTTCCGGTAAGGGCAATGTTGAATATTACGTGGCAGTTGTGAAGCCTGGCCGAATTATGTTCGAAGTAGGTGGTTTGGATTCAGCGACAGCAGTTCAAGCGCTGAAGAACGCCCAGTATAAATTTTCTATTAAGACCAAGATCGTGGCTCGTCTTGATGCAGGAGAGCAGGCATGAAGTCGGTAAAAACCAGTGAACTGCGCAACCTGAAATCAGGCGAGATTGAGACCAAACTATCGGATGCCAGCGAAGAACTTATGAAACTTCGTTTTCAGCAGGTGACCGGTCAGTTAACCGATACCAGCCGTATGCGCGTTTTGCGTCGGGAAATTGCCCGTATGCAGACCATCAAGCGTGAACAATCTTCGGCTGAAGTTGCAGAAGGTGAAGCATGAATAATCGTCGTCGCATAACTGGTGTGGTAACCAGCAATAAAATGACCAAAACGGTTGTAGTGGAGATCACTCGCGTGTTCCGCCATCCGTTATATCGCAAAGTCGTCCACTCCAGCAAACGGGTGAAGGCGCATGATGAAATCGGTTGCCAGATCGGTGATCAGGTTCAGATCGTGGAATCCAAACCACTTTCACGCGATAAGCGGTGGGCGGTGGAGAGTGTTGTCAGGCGTGAAATCAGGACTGCTGACACGGGTGTCGCTGACTTGAATGCTGACGTGAAGGTCGAGGAATAAGCCATGATCCAGCATGAGTCACGACTAAAAGTTGCGGATAATTCCGGCGCACGGGAATTGCTTGTTATCCATGTGCTGGGTGGTTCCACTCGCAGATATGGCAGTATCGGTGATGTAGTCGTTGCAACTGTAAAATCTGCGTCGCCTCAGGGTGGCGTCAAGAAAAGCGAAAAGGTGCGTGCTGTGATCGTCCGCTGTTCGAAGGAGTGGCGTCGTGACGACGGGTCGTACATTCGTTTTGATGACAATGCTGCGGTGATCCTGGATGCCGATGGCGTGAACCCCAAAGGCACTCGTATTTTTGGTCCCGTCGCCAGAGAGCTTCGTGAAAAAGGGTATATGAAGATCGTTTCACTGGCTCCAGAAGTGCTATAGGCCGAGGAGTATTTAGTATGAAAGTCAAGATTCGCAAAGGTGATACTGTGGAAATCATCAGTGGTCGCCTGGAAGATAAAGGCAAACGCGGAGAGGTGATCAACGTTTTATTGGAAAATCGCCGTGTTGTCGTTCAAGGTGTGAATATTCGCACCAAGCATCAAAAACAGGTGCAGACTCAAGCGGGTCGCAATATCAACCCGGGTCGAATCCAATTCGAGGCACCGATTGATATTTCAAACGTGATGCTGGTATGCCCCAAATGCGGCGAATCCACTCGTATTGCTGTTCAGCGGGACGATGATGGTGTCCGTCGTGTCTGCAAAAACTGTCAGGCTCTGATTGATTAGCCGCGGAGTAACATGTAATGAATAGAATGCAAGAAAAATATAACAGTGAAGTTGTCCCTGCTCTGCGCAAGGCGTTTGACCTCAAGAATATCATGCAGGTACCGCGTATCCAGAAGGTCGTGGTCAACATCGGCATGGGCGAGGCTATGGATAATCCCAAGGCCCTCGAAGCTGCTGTGGCTGATTTGACGACCATTACGGGACAGAAGCCCATCATGACCAAGGCGCGCAAGAGTATTGCAAACTTCAAGCTTCGCGAAGGCCGTTTGATTGGGACCAAGGTAACCCTGCGTGGTTACCGCATGTGGTCCTTCCTGGATCGTTTGATGAATACCGCGCTTCCCCGTGTGCGCGACTTCCGTGGTGTATCTGGCAATGCGTTTGACGGCCGCGGCAACTACACGCTGGGTATACGCGATCAGTTGATCTTCCCGGAGATCGAGTATGACAAAATTGACAAATTGCGCGGTATGGAAGTCACGATTGTGACTACTGCCAAGGACGATGATCAGGCACGCATCATGTTGCAGCTGCTTGGTATGCCGTTCAGTAAGAAGGAAGCATAAATTATGGCTAAGATTGCTATGCAATATCGTGAGGCCCGCAGGCAATATGCCAGCCAGGTACGCAACCGCTGTACCCTGTGTGGCCGCCCGCGTGGATATATCCGTCGTTTTGGCTTATGCCGAATTTGTTTTCGTGAAATGGCATTACAGGGCAAGATCCCTGGTGTCGTAAAGTCTTCATGGTAGCCGGGTAGAGGTGATAGCATGACTGTTATTGATCCGATCGCTGATATGCTGACCCGCATCCGCAATGCTGTAATGGCAGGTCACGCGCTAGTTGCAATGCCAAGTTCAAAGCTCAAAATCGAGATTGCCAAGATCATGAAGGATGAAGGCTTTCTTGAAGGGTTCGAGGTTGCTGATACTGAACAATCGAGTCAGAAGGTATTGCGTGTAAAAATCAAGTATGTGGGCGAACGCCGCGAACGCCGACCGGTTATTTCCGGGATCGAACGCGTCAGCAAGCCGGGACGACGTATTTACTCAAAAAAACAGGATATTCCCTGGGTGCTTTCGGGTATTGGTGTTGCGATACTCTCGACTCCCAAAGGGGTAATGACCGGTGCTCGTGCCCGACAATTGGGTGTGGGCGGCGAGATCCTTTGCAAAGTATGGTAGAAGGCAGGAGGTACTAAGTGTCTCGCATTGGACGTTTACCAGTGGCAGTTCCGAATGGTGTACAGATTGATGTACAGGGTTCGGCTGTCCACGTAAAAGGGCCGAAAGGCGAATTGAAGCGGTCATTTTCATCGTTGATTGATATCGCGCTGGACAATGGACAGGTGATGATCACCCGAAAATCGGATAATGCCGTTGACCGCGCTTTACATGGCACGACCCGCGCCGTAATTGCAAACATGGTCCACGGGGTCAGTTCGGGCTTCGAGCGGGTGTTGCAAGTGGAAGGCGTTGGATACCGCGCTGAACTGCAGGGAAAAGACCTGGCCTTGTTTGTCGGTTATTCACACCCTGTAAAAATGGAACCGCCGGCCGGTATTTCCTTTGAAGTCGATTTGAAGACTCGTCTAATTAAAGTACTGGGCTATGACCGCGAAGTGGTGGGTCAAACCGCAGCTGAAATTCGACGGGTCCGCCCGCCTGAGCCTTATCATGGCAAGGGCATTCGTTATGTTGGCGAGAAAATCCGCCGCAAAGCCGGTAAGGCCGGGAAAGGAGCCAAGTAATCCATGGCTAACAATTCTCGTTCTGTTGCTCGCGCACGTCGCCATGTGCGTGTACGCAAGAATTTAGTGGGAACAGCTGAACGTCCGCGTTTAAACGTTTTTAGAAGCGTATCGGCGATTTATGCCCAGGTAATTGATGATCAGGCAGGACGCACCTTGGTATCAGCATCCACAGTTGATCATGAACTCCGTGAAAAAATTAAGGGCTTGAAGAAATCTGAACAGGCAAAGATGATCGGTCAGGAAGTGGCTGAACGCGCTAAGAGTCAGGGCATTCAAGCGGTCGTTTTTGATCGCGGCGGTTACCGGTATTTTGGACGCGTCAAGGCGCTTGCAGATGGCGCGCGTGAAGGTGGCCTGCAGTTTTAGGCTGAGTGGAGAAAGAAATGGCAGAACAACAAAAGAATGAACAGCAGAATTTTGAAGGACAGGACCAATTTGAAGAACGCGTGATCGAAATTGCGCGTGTTGCCAAGGTTGTAAAAGGCGGTCGCCGTTTCCAATTCCGTGTGACCGTAGTCGTTGGCGATAAGCGTGGAACAATATCCATGGGTGTTGGAAAAGCCAATGCTGTGCCTGATGCAATGCGAAAGGCTTCTGAGCGCGCTCGTAAGAATATGCGTGTGGTCAACCTTGCCGGCACCACCATTCCGCATGAGGTCTTAGGAAAGGTGGCAGGCGCGCGTGTCATGCTTAAGCCTGCCTCTCCCGGAACCGGCGTTATTGCCGCAGGTGGCATACGTGCTGTACTCGAGGTAGCAGGTGTGCGCGACATTTTGACGAAATCGCAGGGCAGCGCGAATGTTTTGAATGTAGTACAGGCAACCTTCGACGCGCTTGAGCAGTTGAAGTCACCCCAAGAAGTGCCGCTCGTCGCGGGAAGAACGTGAGCGAACTTGTGCCTTTCTGGGAGCGGAGGAAGCAGCATGCCTAAGCAGGATACCAGTAACAAGACCATCTTTGTGACATTGGTTCGCAGTCCAATTGGGTATACCAAGGACCAGAAAGCGACTGTGCTCGCATTGGGGCTTCGCCGAATGCATCAAACGATCGAACATAATGATACTCCCGCTTTGCGGGGAATGGTTCAAAAAATCATTCACTTAGTTCAGGTCGAAGAGTAGGAAAGAATCATGAAACTACACGATCTTGTGCCTAATAAGGGTTCTAAAAAGAATCGAAAACGGGTCGGACGCGGAATTTCAGCCGGCCAGGGTAAAACAGCCGGCCGTGGAACTAAGGGTGAGGGTGCGCGTTCCGGTCAAGGTGGCAATCTGTATCGCCAGGGCGGTAACCTGCCCTTTTATCGCCGTCTCCCGTTCATGCGTGGTCAAGGATTCACACCACGTAACCAGGTCGAATACAATGAAGTCAATTTGGATCAATTAACCGAATCCTTCAAAGCCGACACTGAAGTCAATCCTGAAACATTGCACAGTGCTCGCCTGCTTCGTGATCCGCGCAACCCCGTGGTAGTTTTGGGACGCGGTGAGATGCAGGTGGCCCTCAAAGTCCGTGCGCATCGTATTAGCGCCGGCGCCAAAGCCAAGATCGAAAAGGCTGGCGGCAGTGTTGAGTTGATTGTTTAGTCTGGAACCAAGAGGAATTTTCTACGATGCCTGAAAAGAAACAATCAGCGTGGCGCTTTCTGTGGCGATCACAAGATATTCGGAGAAAACTATTAATCACCCTGGGTATTTTGATGTTGTTCCGGATAGCGGCCAATATTCCAGCTCCCGGAGTAGATCGTGATGCCCTGGCGGCTTTCTTTCAATCGCAGGGTGGTTCGGGAGGCTTTTTAGGTTTCTTAAATCTGCTCTCCGGTGGTACCATCGCCAACTTCTCGCTGCTGTCCATGGGCGTATATCCTTATATTACAGCCCAAATCATCTTGCAGCTGCTGATCCCCATCATTCCTGCCTTACAGCGGCGCATGCAGGAGGACCAACGCGAGGGTCGCCGATGGATGGAGAAGTGGACCTACTATCTCGCTGTCCCCATGGCGATGCTCTCGGCTATCGGTCAGATCAATATTTTTAATTCTCTGGCGGCGCAGCCGGTCATCGCTTTCGGTTTCACCGAAGGGTTGTGGCTGACATCGGTTACCACATTATTGGTCATGACTGCGGGAACAATGTTTGCCATCTGGTTGGGCGAGTTGATTTCTGAATATGGTATTCGTGGACAGGGCTTATCTCTTATCATTTTCGCTGGCATTGTCTCACAAATGCCAAGCAACATAGGTACTCTCTGGTTGGACGAACAGAACCGTTGGATATTGTTGACTGCCATGGCGATTGTAATTCTTGTAACGATTGTGGCAATTGTCTATGTCCAACAGGGACGCCGAAATGTTCCCATTATGTACCCACACAAGAGCCAGATCTTTTATGCCATGAAACGCGGTAAGGCGGCAAGAATGCCTCAACCTTACCTTCCATTGATGGTGAACCTCGCAGGCATGATCCCGTTAATTTTTGCCAGCGCAATTCTCCAGTTCCCAGCGATTGTTGCAAGTTATTTCACAAGTTCCCAGACGGGATGGGTAAGTACCTTTGCCACCAGCGTTCAAACCATCTTCAATCCATCAGGGGCAAACCCTTGGGGATACTGGACTTTGTACTTCCTCATGGTTGTAGCTTTCACCTACTTCTATACCACGGTGATTTTCGAGCAGCAAAGTTATGGCGCTAACCTGAAACGGTCTGGTGCTCAAATCCCCGGTGTGCATAGTGGTGTAGCTACACAGAAATACCTAAGTCGTATCCAAAGCCGGATTACGTTGCCCGGTGCATTGTTGCTTGGAACGGTTGCAATTACGCCATTCCTGTTGCAGTTGATTTTGCCAGCCGCAGCAAGCACCGCAGGTTTATTCCTAATTTCATCTTCTGGTTTGCTCATTGTCGTCGGTGTTGTCCGCGATACATTCATGAATATCGAGGCTGAGCTTAAATTGCACGGTTATCAGGAAAAGTTGCTCATCAGCTAGGAGCTTTATGGCGACCTATACTGTCTTACTTGGACCGCCTGGTGTTGGTAAAGGAACGCAAGCTAAGATTTTATCTGAACGGAGCGGGCTGGCACATATATCTTCCGGCGATTTGTTCCGTGAGAACATTAAAAACGAGACTGAATTGGGGAAGCTCGCACAAACGTACATGACCAAAGGCGAGTTGGTTCCAGATGGTGTGACGATCGCCATGATACGGGATCGCATCAGTGGCCCGGACTGTAAAATGGGTGCCATTTTAGATGGTTTTCCACGTACCCCGGCCCAGGCAGATGCGATGGAGAGTATGCTGCGGGAATTCAATGGTGACGTTGATGCAGTGCCTTTTATCACTGCAAACGAAAATATTCTGGTCGAACGGCTTGGTGGTCGTTGGACCTGCCGTGCAAAGGGCCATATTTTTCACGGGAAATTCAATCCGCCGAAAGAAGAAGGCAAGTGTGACTTCGACGGATCGGAACTTTATCAGCGTGATGACGATAAGGTAGAGACTGTCAAGCGGAGGATCCAGGTGTATCTTGATCAGACATCACCCTTGATATGCTACTATCGGGATCGTGGCAAGTTGATCGAAATCGATGGAATGCAATCCATTGAGCAGGTAACCCAAGACTTGCTCCTTGCATTACAAAAGTAATTATTATGAGTTGGTCACGCCAGATCCATATTAAGAACCCGGCTGAACTGCAAATTATGCGGGAGGCTGGTCGTATCAATGCCAGTGTGTTGGCAGCTGTAAAAGAACGTTTAAAACCCGGTGTTTCCACTGCCGACCTCAACGCGGCTGCTGAGGAAGTGCTTAGGAAACATAGATGCGTATCGCCTTTCAAGGGATATGGTCACCCGCCATTTCCTTCGTCGATCACTGTAAGCATTAATCAGGAACTTGTCCACGGCATTCCAAGCAAGTCACGCAAACTCCAGGCCGGCGACATAGTCTCAATTGATTGTGGAACGATTTACGAGGGATGGGTTGCTGATTCAGCATTCACTGCTGGAGTAGGAAATATATCACCTGATGCACAGGATCTGCTCAATGTTACACAATGTGCACTTGAGGCTGGTATCGAAAAAATGCGGGTCGGCAACCGCACGGGTGATGTTTCGGCGGCGATACAAAATTATGTGGAAAGCCATGGCTACCACATAACACGAGAATATACGGGTCATGGCGTTGGAAAGCAGATGCATGAGGGCCCTCAGGTTCCGAATTACGGTAAATCTGGCTCGGGTATGCCCCTTAAAGCGGGTATGACTATTGCCATTGAGCCGATGGTACTTATAGGAACAGCTGAGACTCGTGTGCTGCCAGATAAATGGACGGTAGTATCTGCAGACGGATCATTGACAGCCCATTTTGAACACTCAGTGGCTGTCACCGAAGGAGAACCTCTAATCCTGACTGTCCTATGATCCCAGTCTGAGTTCGTGTAATCTAGACGAAAAAAAGATGAACGAGTATAATCAAAAACTTGGCTATGTAACAAATGGAAGAATGTAAGTAAGGAGTTTTGTCATGAAAGTTTCACCGTCGATACGGAAACGCTGCGCCAAATGCAAGATCGTAAGGCGCAAAGGCAGAGTATTCATCATCTGCGAAAATCCAAAACATAAACAGCGACAGGGATAGTTGAACTATGGCGAGAATTGAAGGTGTTGATCTGCCCCGCAACAAGCGGGTGGAAATTGGCCTTACCTACTTATACGGGATTGGGCCTACTCGCGCGCAGGAAATCCTGACTCACACAAAGGTCAATCCTGATATCAGGATCAAGGATCTCTCTGAGGCTGATGTGGCCGCAATCCGCGAGTATATTAGCAAAACCTATAAAGTCGAAGGTGACTTGCGCCGCGAAGTTCAGATGAGCATCAAGCGTCTCATCGAAATCGGATCCTATCGCGGTCTGCGTCATCGGCGTAATTTACCTGTTCGTGGACAGCGAACAAAGACAAATTCACGTACTCGCAAGGGTACGAAGAAAACAGTTGCCGGGCGCGGACGTCGCCGTGGCGCGAAGAAATAGAGGTTAGGAAATTATGGCTCAAAGTGTACGTTCCACACGCCGCAACACGGGTGCCAAAAAAGCCAGGCGGGTACTGTCTTCTGGACAGGTGCATATCTTTGCCTCGTTCAATAACACGATTGTCACTGTTACTGATACGGAAGGCAATACGGTTGCATGGGGCAGTGCAGGCTCCGCGGGCTTCAAAGGCTCACGCAAAAGTACTCCGTTCGCAGCCCGCTTGGCTGCTGAACAAGCTGTTAAAGCTGCACAACAGCTGGGAATCCAGGAAGTTGAACTGTTTGTCAAGGGCCCTGGACCCGGACGTGAAAATGCAATCCGTGCCGTGCAGGCAATGGGACTCAAAGTCCGTTCAATTTCTGATATTACGCCGGTGCCGCATAATGGCTGTCGTCCGCCAAAAAAGCGCCGCGTGTAATTTGATTTAGAGGAAAGTAATCTATGTCCAAGAATCTTAGTCCGGTTTGTAAACTTTGCCGGCGCGAAGGCGAAAAACTTTACCTAAAAGGCGAACGCTGTTTCACTCCGAAATGTGCGATCGAACGACGTAACTTTGCTCCTGGTCAGCATGGCCGCACGGGAAGCAGAAGTGGCGGTAACCGCAGTGGACGCGAGTCCGATTATTTGCGCCAGCTTCGCGCCAAGCAACGCGCCCGCCGTATATATGGCGTTTTGGAACGACAGTTCCAACGTTATTACGAAGTGGCAAAGCAACAGCGCAAAGGTATCACTGGTTTGAATCTGCTGCAAATCCTTGAATCACGGCTGGATAATGTTGTCTACCGTCTCGGTTTTGCATCCAGCCGCCCACAGGCTCGTCTGTTGGTGACCCATGGTCATTTCACCGTGAACGGCCGCCGCACGGATGTCCCTTCGATGCTTCTGCGTGAAGGCGATGTGATCGCAGTACGCGATGGCTCACGCGCTCTGGAATATTTCAAAGTACTTGGCGATCTGGCAAATGCCCGTACCTCGCCAAGCTGGCTGAATCGCGACACCACGCAATTGTCTGGTGCCATTCAGCGTCTCCCAGAGCGCACCGAAATCGATGGTATTCTGAATGAGCAACTGATTGTTGAATACTACTCACGGTAGTAGTTGCTTTTGCTTATGCTGATTGGAATTCTGATCAGCAAAGTTTCTACTGTTTCTAACAGGGAGAGGTGAACCGTGACGAGTATCACGAATATGGTTATGCCGAAAATCGAGCGCGAGGCTGAGGCTCGGAATTATGGCAAGTTTGTTATCAGCCCCCTTGAACGTGGCTATGGTGTGACACTTGGTAATGCATTACGCCGCGTGCTGCTCTCATCATTGGAGGGAGCCGCTGTCTCATCCATCCGTATTGCGGATGTATTGCATGAATTTAGCGAAATCCCTGGTGTACGTGAAGATGTCATCCAGGTGACTCTGCAAGTGAAGCAATTGCGCTTGAAACTTGATGGCGTTGACACGACCCGCATGCACCTGGAAGTGCGCGGCGAAGGAACAGTCACTGCGGCAGACATTATCACGCCTGCCGAGGTTGAAGTTGTCAACCCTGATCTCTATTTGTTCACCGTGGATAATGCCAAGACCAAACTGGACCTCGAATTCACGGTTGAGCGCGGACGCGGTTATTCGCCAGCGAATGAGCGTAGTGGGCATATGCCCATCGGTGAGCTTCCAATTGATGCGATTTACAGTCCTGTGAAGCGTGTCAACTGGGAAGTGACCTCTGCCCGTGTTGGACAGAGCACCAACTATGACAAACTGATCCTGGAGATCTGGACAGATGGCACGATTTCGCCTGAGCGCGCTCTTAGCACTGCTGCGAAACTTGTCATTGACCATTTACGGTTTATTGCCGGGGTCAGCGAAGAAACCCTTGCCATCTCGATTGAGAAGGAAGTGGGGGGCAGCCGCCTGACGAGCGAGCTGGCAGATACACCTGTGGAAGCGCTCGACCTTTCGGTGCGTGTTTTCAATTCGCTCAAGCGCACTGGTATCACCACAGTGGGTGATGTTCTGGACCTGCTCGAAAAAGGTGAGACAGCAGTCATGTCCATCCGCAATTTTGGCGAGAAAAGTCTCGATGAACTGCGCCAGAAAATGCGCGAAAAGGGCTACATGAAAGATGAAACAAGTTCTGTGGAGTAATTGCAATGCGACATCAAATATCAGGTTATAGACTTGGAAGGTCATCGGGTGCCCGTCTGGCACTGCGTCGAAACCTTATCAAACAGTTTTTTATACACGAGCGAATCCAGACCACCAAGACTAAAGCGGCGGCCATTCGTGGTGAGGCTGAAAAGCTTATTACCATCGCACGTAACAGTGCGGAAGGCAGCGACGTGGACAAGGTAAATGCCCGTCGTCTGGTTTCCTCCAAGCTTGGAGACAATCAGGTGATCAAGCGTTTGTTCGACGAAATTGCCCCCCGTTTTGCCAGCCGGCCTGGTGGCTACACCCGTGTATTGAAGCTTGGACCCCGTATGGGGGATGCGGCTGAAATGGTAATTTTGGAATTGGTTGAAGAATAAGATCGTAACGGCTTCGGCCGTTCTACCTGGCGACTGAAGTCGCTACTACAATGGCACGTTACCAATTGACTCTTGCTTATGACGGCTCGAATTTTTTCGGAAGTCAGCGGCAGACGAAACCCCGAACCGTGCAGGGAGAACTTGAAGCTGCCCTGCAAAAGTTGGGATGGACTGGTCGTTCAGTCCTACTGTCTGGGCGAACCGATACAGGCGTTCACGCGACAGGTCAGGTTGTTACATTTGACTTTGACTGGTCCCACGCTGATAATGACCTCGTCCGCGCTTTGAACGCCCTGCTGCCCTCTGATATGGCAGTGCAGAAAGTCTGCATGGTCCATCCAGACTTCCATCCGCGTTTCGATGCGACATCCCGCTGCTATCGCTACAGGTTATTCTGTCAGCCACTGCGTCACCCGATCCGGGAACGTTATGCCTGGCGGGTGTGGCCCGAGGTGAATAGTCAGGTCCTGGCAATTACCGCGATGCTTTTTCTCGGAAAACACGATTTTTCTGCCTTCGGTTCCCCGACCACTCCCAAAGGCACAACCGTGCGGACAGTGATGAAGGCAGAATGGATGCGGGCTCCCGATGCGAAAGACGAATGGCATTTCGAAGTCCAGGCTGATGCATTTTTATATCGGATGGTGCGGAGACTCGTGTTCGTCCAGGTGGCTGTTGCGCAGGGAAAGTTTTCAGCTGAGAGTATCGCGCGTTCTTTAGCAGAACATGTTTCGGCTGTGAATCGAAGTGAACTTCCTGCGGGGCTGGCTCCCGCTCACGGGCTGACGCTTGTTGAAGTGACGTATCCGTCCATTGAGTCAATTGGTCAATAAGAAAAGAAACGGAGATCAGAAAGTGTACAAATCGTACTATCCGAAAGCTAGCGAAATCGAACGCAAATGGGTGCTTGTGGACGCCGAGGGAGAAACCCTTGGTCGCATTGCCACACGCATCGCGGCTGTCCTGCTGGGCAAACATAAACCGACCTTCACGCCCGGCGTGGAGATGGGTGATTACGTGGTGGTGATCAATGCCGAGCGCGTCACAGTGACTGGTACCAAGAGCAGCACAAAGATGGATACCAAGATGTATCACCGCCATTCGGGCTATCCCGGCGGCTACAAGGCTATCTCGCTTCGTGATCAACTGCAGCAGCATCCCGACCGTGTGCTTCACGCTGCAGTGTGGGGCATGCTGCCTCACAACCGCATGGGACGCGCCTTGCTCAAGCGCTTGAAGATCTATGCTGGACCGGACCACCCGCACGGCACCAATCATCCCGAGCCGTTGGCCACTCCCTAAGAGTGAAGAAAAAGGAAAGAAAATATTATGGCACAGTATTATGAAGCAGTTGGTCGTCGTAAGGAAAGCACTGCGCGTGTTCGCCTGCTTGACGGCTCCGGCGCCTTCGTTGTGAACGAGAAGGATGCCACCGTATATTTCCCGCGCATTGGCGACCTGGGCGATATCCTTCGGGCATTCGCAGCAGTGGGTCAGGATGCGCAGAAGTATGACATCTCTGTGAAGGTAATGGGCGGCGGCACCACCGGCCAGACTGAGGCAGTTCGTTTGGGCGTTGCACGTGCCCTTGTACTGATCAACGGCGAGTGGACATCTCCCCTTCGCAAGGCTGGTTTGCTCACCCGAGACGCACGTGTCAAGGAGCGCAAGAAACCAGGCCTCAAGAAGGCGCGCAAGGCTCCTACCTACACCAAGCGTTAATTTCAAACTCACATCTGAAGTGAAATACGTAATTCGTAAGATACAATTTACGAGTTGCGTATTTTGTTTTAACTGGAGACTCTTATGGACTTTTCACTTGCAGCCCGAATATTTGAGGTACTCCGCGTTCCTCCACCGCCAAAGCTGATCCTGCTCGAAGCACAGGCTCTTTCATCCTCGCATGTCGCGCCGTTTCCGCCCGATATGCCTGTTCTGATCACAAACATTCATTCTGCCGAACAGTTCCTGCATTTGAAGAAAATGCTTCTGTCCACATATCCGAAGAAGCACATTGTTCATCTCGTGAATAATGATCAGAAAACAGATGAAGAGCTGGATGACCTGAATGACCATGGTTTTTCTGGACCCTCGTGCCTGTATATTTCTCCTCTGGGGCATGGGACATCTTTCGAGTCATTTGCAGAGATCGTCGCCCATTTACGAGCTCCTGATGGCTGCCCCTGGGATAAGGAACAGACTCACGACTCGCTTCGCAAACATTTATTGGAAGAGTCTTACGAAGCGATCACCGCCATCGATTCTGGAGATTTTGCTGATATGCGCGAAGAATTCGGTGATTTGTTGCTGCAGATCGTTTTGCAGTCGCAGATCGCAAATGAAGCGTCACAATTCAACGTGAATGAGGTGGTACAGGGGATTTATTCCAAGATCGTGCGGCGCCATCCGCATGTGTTTGGTGATTTGAAACTCGAGGACGTGGACGGCGTGCTGGCGAACTGGGAAAAACTGAAGGAGCAGGAACGAAAGGGGAACAAGCAGGACAAAGGTCTGCTGGATGGTGTGCCGCTGGCCCTGCCTGCCTTAAATCAGGCGCAGGAATATCAGGATCGCGCTGCACGTGTAGGCTTTGACTGGCCGGAAATCGACGGTGTTTTGGATAAGGTAAAGGAAGAGATTGAAGAAATCAAGAATGCTGAAACCGATTTTGAGCTTGCCGCTGAAATCGGAGACCTGTTCTTTGCCGTGGTCAACCTGGCGCGTTGGAAGCATATCGACGCCGAATCTGCATTGCGCGGGACCAATTTGAAATTCAAGAAACGTTTTGCGCATGTGGAGCAGGGTGCGAAGAAACACGGACGCGATCTCTCGACACTGACGTTGGATGAGATGGAATCACTCTGGCAGGAAGCAAAACAAAAAGGGTTATGAACAGGAGTATGCCTGGTGTATTGGTTGTTGATGAACACGGCGTCGGAGAGATCCGACGCCGTGTTTTGTCGAAAGGATGCCTTCCTATAGGTATGCTTGTTTATTCCGTATCCAGGTCAGCGGCCATCAGGTATTCATCATAGTAGTTACCTTCGTATAGAACGGCACGCGGTTCCGTCCCATAGGCCCTGAAACCGCACCGCTCATAACATCTGATCGCTGGCTCATTGACTGCCGCAACCCCTAATTTTGCCAGGACGATCTGCTTTGCCTTTGCCCAGGTGAAACAGCAACGGATGATCTCTTCGGCAATATGTAACCCTCTCCATGTAGGAGAAACATAGACCCCCCAAATCCACGCGCCATGCCTTGTTTTTGGTGAACTCCCGCGCTCGATACCGGTCATTCCGATCAGTTTATCGTGATGTTCGGCAACGAAAATAGTTGATTCATCTGCCTGCGCGGTCAGCCTATCTTCCCAGTATTTGAGCGGGTGATTGAAATTCCTGTGGTAGTCTGCGGTAAAGGCAATCGGGTTATTTTGTAAAGCATCCAGACGCAGTTCGCGAAACTGGATCGCATCGGCACGGTTCGCCTCACGGATCACAATTGTTCCAGGCGGGGTAGTAAATGATCGTATCATCTGTTGCAATTAAAGCGGGCAAGTGCTTCCTCATATAAACCAGGCGCGGATGCGTCATCGGGTGTGTATGCCTTCCATGCAAAGACGCGGTCACCGCACGTCCAGGCGGCAGCCCCCCCAAACGGAAGGATAGGAGTTGCCGTAGTGGTCATCGGAGTATACATGACGTTCATGTCGCGGATCAGCTTCACTTCCAGACTCCCGACGCGGGTGTCCAATCCGGGATCCATAATAAGGTCCAGAAGGAATTGCGGGTCGGCCGCGCCGGGCGCGATCTGCCACATCACCTGAATGAAAAGGTTGGCGTTATATGCAGCCAGCAAACCCTGGCTGTAGGTACTTGGCGTGCCCGCATTCTGCTGGGCACTGACATCGTAAAATGCCATATCCAGGGGATGGCCGATACAGAACTGATATTCACAAAACAACCCTCTTAGATCAAAGGGTGTGGAGGTGGGCAGGAATGTAGGTATGGAAGCCGGCGTAATTGTGGATAGTGAGGCGAGTGTGGTTGCAACAGCATCCTGGATGGGGATACTGGGTGTTTCAGACTTTTTGGGCAGGGAGCATGATGTTAACATTAACAATAATAGGGCAATTTTCAAGAAATGTCTCATGGGGTGATTATACAGTTTTTCGGAACAAATTGATGCTGCACACGTTATAAGGGTAAAGGAGTGAAAATGAAAAGAGTGTTAGTGAGTATCACCTTAATGATTTTGATCATTAGTGCTTGTTCGCCGCAGGCACAACCTACAGATCTACCCCCCGTTATTGAAGAACAGGCTACCCAGATCAGTGCGGATTTAACCCCGGCGCAGCGCGCCGCGGTTTCAGCACTCTCCCAAAATCTGGGGCTGGCCGCCGATCAAATTAATTTGATCTCCACTGAAGCAATGGACTGGCCCGATGGCTGCCTGGGCACTGGCATGGATGGGATTGCGTGTGCACAAGCCATTACGTCAGGCTTCCGTGTGATCCTGGAAGCGGATGGCAGGCAGGTTGAATACCGTACCAATGAAGATGGGACCGTGATCCTGCCCGCCACAGTTGCAATGACGTGGAAGCGTGAAGGCGGTATTGCGGGGTTCTGTGACAACCTGACAATCTACCTTTCCGGTGAAGTCCAGGGAACAAACTGTAACAGTGCTGATGCAGTTGAAAATCGACTGACAGATCTCTTATCTGCAGAAGAAATCGCTACGATGAACGAATGGATCTCAAAATATGGCCTGGTAGAAATTGACGCGTCTGACCCGCAAGGTGTAGCGGATGGTATGACCGTCAACTTGAAGCTGCTCGGCACGGGGACTGAGCAGATCGCCACACCTGCCATCCAACAGGTATTGCTTCAGTTTGTTCAGCAGCTGAACCAAAAGCTGTACGAGAAGTAATAAAAAGAGCCTGCGATTTTCGCAGGCTCTTTTTGAATCTGTGTTGTCTCTAGTGACCGCCGCCAGGCATGGGAGTTCCATTAAAGATCTCAGGATTCTCAGGGCCCTCTGCGATCAGGAAACCCGCCAGTCCACGCTGAAGCCTGGCCAGTGCATGATCCACAAGGATGTATCGGCCTGGTACCTCAAGTCCAAATTCCACCATGGTCGCGCCGCCAGGGGGCACAAGCGTTGTTTGAACATTTGTCAGTGCCGGTGACGTTAGCGAAGCCTGATCATAGACCCGATCAAAAATCTCACCGATGACATGGAACGAGGATGTGAAGTTGGGACCGCCGACTCCGAAGAAGATGCGGACCGTCTCGCCGACATTGGCTTTGAGAGGCTTCTGTTCGGTCAAACCACCCACCGCACCGTTGAACACCAGGTATTCAGGATCTTCGTTGAGCAGGGCCTGCGTGTTTTCTGTGAGCAGGCCGGTGGAACCAAACGCTTCATTCGTATAAATTTCGCCTTGCATCACATAGAACTCGCGGTCAACAGCGGGCATGCCTTCCTCGGGTTCCACAAGGATGTATCGGCCTGGTACCTCAAGTCCAAATTCCACCATGGTCGCGCCGCCAGGGGGCACAAGCGTTGTTTGAACATTTGTCAGTGCCGGT
>JANMSY010000244.1:0-2503 GCA_031389865.1 Anaerolineales bacterium
GTTCTTTGCGAAGCAATCTCATATTTTCGAGCAATTTTCCGTCTGAGGAGTAAGATTGCTTCGTCGGGAAAGGCACCCTCCTCGCAATGACGGTAAAACCTGTGATTTACTGAAATTAGATGATTCACTGGTTGCGTCAAGAGTGGATAATGGTGTGGGCTTGCCCAATGGTTTCACCGCGGAGTACACGGAGAACACAGAGAAAACCTACTACATTCTCCGTGAACTCTCTGTTCTCCCCCGGCACCCCCCATCGGGGCTGGGGTGCCGGGGGAGAAGAAATAAGGCCCATTCTTTTAGCCACTCCCTGATTTTATTGCATTTGGCGATCCAGGGATACCCTCTGGAATATTAGGGTATCGCGATTCTCACCTTGTTTGACGTAGACGCGTTATGATTGTCTCGATGTATGATGGAATTCTTATCTTGGATTCCCGTCAATCCATTCCCTGCAAATCCCTGGAGCAACCATGGCAAAACTTATCCCCGCTGCAGAACGAATCCTGCGCGCCCGCCAATTGATACAGGAGGCCCGCCAGTTTCCCGTGCCGGAAGGTTTGGGAAAGAATGAACTTTCCTATATTGCGGGTGTCAAGGACTTATTACGCCAGGCACGCGATCTGATCAAATTCATCCCGCAGACTGCCGGGGTCTCGGCTGAAATGAAAGAGCAGGTCAGGAAGATATTTGAAGAAGCGGAACGGGCCAACCGTGATATTCTATATGGATAAATTTTGAATTGCATCCGTGGTTTTCCCACCCAAAAGTAACACCACGAAAACACAGGCGGGCATGGCAGATATATCACGCGCAAAATACTCCGTTGGAAGGCAAGACTATCTTTGCTTACAGTCATACGAAGACAGGAAGCAGGCAGCCTGTATCTGATAAACAAAAACGGACGAGTCACCTCGTCCGTTTTTGTTTGCTATTGAACTATTCTGTTTTTATGCTCTGCGAACAGCTCTGAATATCAACAGAAGCACGATCGCACCAATGAACGCCGTGATGATGGTGCCGATAATGCCTTCGCCAATTGCAATACCCAGCGCGCTGAACAGCCAGCCGCCCACGAACGCGCCAATGATACCGATGACGATTGCCGTACCCAGGCCTCCGCGGCTGCCGCCAACAATCGACTGAGCGAGAACACCAGCAATGGCGCCGATCACGATCCAAATTAAGATGGTTTCGAGTGTCATTTGATTGTTCCTTTCTCCTTTATTGATCCGAAAAATTTGGTTTTCAAGGCGCTCGCCACCTGTTTAGGGCAGTGGTGGACGTGCCTTTCCATGGCATTGAAACACCAGTATTCCAGTGTTCCTGCAGTGTATAACGAATAAATCCCCGCTGTGCTACGAGCAGTTGGAATAAACTTCCCCACGCTTATCATCCCCGGAGGGGATCATCCCCGCAGGGGAGTGCAGAGTGACGCGTTCGTCTGCACTTCCGCTGACTCGCGGCATCAGCGCGGCGCGTCTGCTTGTACAGGGTGCGAGCCTCATGGATATCATGCCTCGGCTGCTGGGTGAGTTGGGCATTGGCATTCTCTACGGTATTCTTGGTTATCTTCTGTTCTCGGTCTTTGAGGTGGTCGCCAAACGCGGCGGCACGTTGGAAGTGTTCTAAACGCGGGCTCCAGCCGCCGTCCTCGGCGGTACTGATTTGGATAAAGCCACAGAATCATTTTGTATGTTAAGGTAAACATCCCTCCAAAGTTTGGAGGGATGTTTACCTTTTAATTTAAACCCAAAATCACTGAGGTGTTGCCGGTGTATCTGTAGCTACAGCAGGTGCAGAAGTATTCGTCGCAGCCGCACCGCTTGTGCCTCCGGCCACGATCACAACATAGACCTCATCCCCAAAGAACTGTCCAGCTGCAGTGGACATACGCCAGTTGCCGCGCACAGTCCCCGGTGTGCCGGGAGCGGTCATTGGCACGGATACGTCATAGGTTGCACCCGATGCCACCGCAGCCGGCAGGGTGAACGTGGAAGCGCCCATGGCGTTCCCACCCGACAGGGCAAACTTGGATCCGGCCTCCCAGGCACATGAACCGGAGTTTTGAACTTTCCAAGTTTTGGTGAACGATTCGCCCGGATCCATCTGCGTATTGTCGGGAATGGTCACGTCACTCACAAAGGTAAGGCCGTAACAGGATGCTGTGGCTGCGACGCCACCCACAGGCGCACCAGGTGTTGTCGCGGTGCCGAACGGAACTCCGCCTGTGCTGGTTGCCAGCGCTCCGATGGTCGGCGCTGCTGTCGTGGCGACAGGCGTATTCGAGGGCGCGGCAAACGCGGTTTCGGTGAGGGCCGAGGAGAACGTCGCCACGGCAAAGGTCTGGATCTGATCTACACTCAGGGCGGTTGTAGGCGTAGCTTCCGGTACATTTGCCCCACAGGCGCTGATCAGCAGGGCTCCAAGTATCATCAAAACTTGAACCCGCTTCATTAATCTTGTTTTAAGCATTCATACTCCTTTCAAGAAGAGACGCTATTTT
>JANMSY010000263.1:0-11444 GCA_031389865.1 Anaerolineales bacterium
GTTCTTTGCGAAGCAATCTCATATTTTCGAGCAATTTTCCGTCTGAGGAGTAAGATTGCTTCGTCGGGAAAGGCACCCTCCTCGCAATGACGGTAAAACCTGTGATTTACTGAAATTAGCTTATAGATTGTCACCCTGAGCCCTTCGGCCCGGCTCAGGATAAACTCCGCGAAGGGTCTCGGTTTTAAGTCGCAGAGATGCTTCGCCTCGCTCACATCGTTCGTGCCGCGAGCACGTCGGTGCGAGACGGCAGAGATCGTTGAGTTTTTTCTCAGTGCGGTCAGTGCCTCTGTGGCGATAATAGCCCATCCCTTTGGACGCTCCCTACAAATTAGAAATTCCACTTTCATGGATTAGAGTAAAATCATACGCACCACATGACTTAAGTCACATCACAAACCATCCCCAGGGGCCGTACAACAGCGCAGGAGGCAGGAAGATGTTCAAGACACAAAACTTATACCAGAACGATGAGAAATGGAAGACCACCAGGCTTGGAAATTCCAATGAAACGATCGGCGGCTGGGGCTGCCTGCTCACGTCTGTCACGATGATGCTGAACGGCATCGGCTACAACGAAACTCCCGAAACCGTCAATGAGAAGATGAAAAAGGCTGGCGGTTTTCAGGGGGCGTTTTTTATCCCGAGTATGCTGCCGTATGTCTGGCCCAATTGTGCATATCGCGATATGCAGCCATGTGAAAGTTTCCCCGCCCCTCTCGCACAAATTGATGTCGCAGTGGCGGCTGGCAAGCCTGTCATCCTGCAGGTGGACTGGAACAAGCAGGCAGGCACCCAAACTCACTTCGTCCTCGTAAAAGAAAAAAAGGGTAATGATTACATCTTATATGATCCTTATAAATATGGCGGCGATGGTCCCGATAAGGAAGTGCTGCTCACCACGCGCTATAAATACAATGGTGCAAAACTCGAATCCGAGATCAGCGCGGTCTTATGGTTTGACTCCTACAGTGCAGTGCCACCCGAACCTCCCAAGATGACCAGGGTTCCCGTGCCTGCAGATCAGTTCGTACTTTATGGCGCGGAAGATGATCTGGCCCTGCGAGCCGATCCGTCTGTCGGTGGCTTTCTGTGGAAGCGCATGGTGCTCGGCACGCAGTTGATCTGCCTGGAACCCAAAGCAACAATAAAGGCCAAGATCGGCGTCAACGGCCAGTGGATCAATGTGCAGGATCCTGCCGGCCACCAGGGATATGTGGCGGCCTGGTTTGTTTCGGATGCAAAAGGAAAGCCTGCAACGGCCGCCAGCACTGCGGCAACGCCCGCAAAGCTGCCCACCGGAGCACTGGCTCTGGTTCCTCTGGAAGAGCTCTCGCTCCGTTCACAACCCGTGATCGATCCAGCCACATTGATCCGTCGCGTGCCAATGACCGAAACACTGGTGTGTGTTGAACCTGCCACTCAGGCAATTCCGAAAGTTGGCGTGACAGGACAGTGGCTCAAGGTGCGCGATGCATCCAACAAGGAAGGTTATATCGCGGCATGGTATGTCAAATACGGGAGCGGTTCACAGCCTGCCACACCCACTACCACAGCCGCTATAGTCAACGGTGGACCCCTGAAGGTCAAAGCCACCGCCGAAGGGATTGCACTCCGCAAGCAGCCTGTTGTCAGCGATGCAACCCTGATCAAGCGTCTGCCGCTTGGCACTGAATTTGTGGTCATCGAACCCAATGCAGAAGCCAAAATCGGCCGGAACGATCAGTGGCTTAAAGTAAAAGATCCAACAGGCACAGAAGGTGTTGTAGCTGCCTGGTTCGTTGCGCGTTAAAAGATTTATAGGCGGCTTTCTTCTGGCAGGACGCGTATCCCCTCATTTGCCACGATTTGCTTCGCGCAAATCGTTTGCGCGAAGTTGCCATGATAATTAACGGAGAAACTCTATGGAAACCGAAACACCGAAACCTGCGCCCGTCCTTGAAATCGCATGGACCCGTTATGCCCAGCTTGACGCATCTTCACTCAGGCGAACAAGGGCCTATAAGCGGTTACGTCTGACGATCGCTGCATTGAGCGTCCTGGCCACTTTTTTCGCCATCATCGTCACTCGCTATCCGAGGGAGAGCAGCGCGCTGTTGGGAGTGGTTATTAATAACCTCTTTATTATTACTCCAATCGTGGCATCGTTGCTTGCTGCACTTGGCACAAGAACGTTTGCCAATAGCGATTGGCTGGTCACCCGTGCAGCGGCTGAGGAATATTTGAAGGAGATTTATTTCTTTCGCACTGTTTTGCGCGGAAACAAAAATAGACGTGAGTATTTGGAAAAACGGATCAATGAGATCCAAAGGCAGCTGTATCGCGGCCTGGGTGGTGAATTCGCTTTCAGGCCGTTCCCGGGAGCCCTGCCTCCCTATTACAAACCGGAATGGGGTAATGACTCCGGCTTCAATGACCTGAACGGAGATGAATACTTCAAATTCCGGCTGGAAGACCAGCTGCGCTGGCATATCAAGGAAGTCAATGAACTTAAAAGAGAAAGAGGCATCCTTACTTTTTTGGTGCTGGCTGCTGGTGGTGTAGGGAGTTATTTTGCTGCTCTGGGCGGTACCTGGAGTGTATGGGTCGCGTTGACGGCATCCCTTGCTGCGGCAATCGTTGGCTGGCAACAGTTGCGCAACGTGGATGTAGTGATCAAAAATTACAGCAAGGTCATTCTTGAATTGACCACCCTCTACGACCACTGGACAAATCTTGAGCCTGAAGAGCGCACGAAGACCGAGTTTTATAGAATGGTACGAGGCTGCGAAGATGTCCTGTGGGCTCAAAATACCGAATACATTCGGTCCATGCAGGAAGCGTTGAAGGAGTCTGATCTCGAAAAGGAAGCAAGCCTTGTCAACCAGGTGATCATGGAATCGATTGAATCCGATGAGCGCGTCAGGCAGGCCATGAGCGACGATCTGCTTGAGTTTACAAGGGAAACGTTGCAGGAGGCTGAAAAGAAAGTTGAAGAAACATTCAAGGCAGCTTTGGGCACGCTTGCAGAGGAAGCCTCGTCCGAACTCGTCCAACAGGAACTGGCGGCCATGGGTCAGGTTGTTTCAGGGGCGGCGGAAAACTTAACGGAACGGGCTTCAACGCTCACATCCTCTCTCGCCGAGACCGCTCATGAGTTTGCCCACATTGAAGTGGGCAGGGACACCAGCAAGGAGGAACTCAACGCCATTCTTGCCCGCTATCCAAAGACAGGTGAACCAAAAGGTTGATCAAGGCATCAGCCTGCAAAGCCTTTTTCGAAGGAAGGAAGAAGTGCAAATGACGCAACCAACCACTCCAACCACCCCAGAGGAAACAGGGTCAGTAGTGCAGTCCACTGGCTCGCCTCCTGTATCCGCCACTGAACCGTCAGGGAACACCGCAGCACAGACCTTACCCGAGGTCAAGACGCTTGATCTCACCGCGGAAACCGACACCTTGTCAGGTTCGATTCACCCGGAGGTTCGTCCGCATGCGTTTGTGATCATGCCATTTGGGAAGAAGAAAGGTGGCGACGGGTCCATCTACGACTTCAATGCGATCTACACACAGCTGATCAAGCCTTCGCTTGAGGCAGCCGGCTTTGAAGCGTTCCGTGCCGACGAGGAAACCACCAGCGGCGACATCCTGACCGATATGTTCCAGGAGTTACTGCTCGCTGACCTGTGCATTGCAGATATGAGCATAGACAATGCAAATGTATTCTACGAGCTGGGGATCCGCCATGCATTTCGCAAGCGTGGGATCGTCCATATTCAGGCGGGGCGCGCGTACATGCCTTTTGATGTGTTCAACGTCCGCACGATTCCCTATCACATCACAGCGGAGGGAGTGCCTGACCCATCATTTTTGGATAAGGACAAGGTGGCGATCTCACGCGTGGCTCGTGACACATGGGCCTCCGATGGCGACATGATCCATAGTCCCATTTTCAACCTCCTGGATGGGCTGGTCGAACCCAACCGCAGGTCGCTTCGCACTCCGCTGGCGACCGGGTTCTGGCGTGAATACAATGAGTGGAAGGAACGCGTCACGGTTGCCCAGCGGCAAAAACGCATCGGCGACATCCTGCTGCTGACCGAAGAGATCCGGAATCCTCTGATCAAGGAGGAGGCCATCGGCGAAGCCGGGCTGGCTCTTAAGAATATGGGGCGCAATGAACTGGCATTAACCCAGTACCGCAGGGGGCTCGAGGTTAATTCACGGAACCTGACCTTCCGCCGTGAGGAGGCATTCAACTTGAACCGCGTCGGTCGCGTGGATGAAGCCATCATAAAGCTTGAAAATCTGCTGGCGGATGTGCCCACCGATACCGAAGCTGTCGCCTACCTCGGCCGCATCTACAAGGAAATGTGGTACGACTCCTGGAAGTGGATCGAGGACAAGGAATTGCGCCTCAAAACGGCGTTCGAATCGTATCACTGGCTGATCAAATCAATTGAAACGTATCTCAAGGGGTACCGTCTGGATCTGGATGAGACCTATCCCGGCGTCAACGCGCTGACTCTTGGGACTGCTCTTGTTTATCTGGCAGATCAATATGACGACAAGACCGCACCGGACCCAGACATTCAATGGGTGCGCAACCTCCTGCCTGAATTACGCGGGTCACTGATCTTCGCTCTGGAAACCAAGGCAAAGGATGAGAAAGCGGATTATTGGACGTTGATCTCGCTCGCCGATCTTCGCATCCTCACGGCTGAAGTCACCCAGGAGGTTACCCGTGCATACCGCAAGGGACTCACAGCTTCGCGCCGTAACCAGTTTTTTCTGCAATCCTCACTCGGACAGCTTGAGATCCTGAATCAGCTGGATATGCGCGCTGAGTTCGTTCAGGCAGGCATCGATGTCATCCGCGAAGAGCTGATGCGCATCCGCAGGGAGACGGTTGCGGAAGAGAGCCAGCCGAAAAGGGGAAAATTGGAAGCATCTAAACCCGAACCCAAAAAACGGGGAGGCATGGTCTTTCTATTCGCAGGCTATATGATCAGCAACCCAAAGAAAAAGGAAAACCAGTTTCCTCCTGAAAAGGAGGGCGACATCAGAAGCGCGATCAATTCGATACTCGACAAATACGAAGCAAATGCCGGCGATATCGCTGTGACGACCGGCATGGATGCGGGCAGTGAAATTGTCTTTGTAGAGTGCTGCGCAGAGCGAGGCATCCCTGTGCAGGCGTATTTCCCCATGGCGGAAGCTCCTTATGTCCGCGATTTCGTCAGCCCGGGCGGGGAACAATGGGTGGAACGATTTTACAGAATGCGCAACCACCTGGGTGTGGACGAGTTCTATCAACCGGACTGTGTTGGATTGCCAAAGGCAGGTGACAATGTCCATGAACGGAACAACCGCTGGGCATTATATTCAGGCCTGGCGCGTGGCATCGACAATGCCCGTCTCATTGCTGTATGGGACGGAAAAAATGAAATATCGAAGGATCTCGATGCCCGCCTGGTAAAGCATATGGTGGATCTAATGCGCGATACTGGCGGCATGGTGGAACACATCAACCCGGACAAGTTACCGCGTACGACTACAATGGATATGTCTTTGAATGCCAGTCCCATCCCGGCAGCGAAGAGCAGCCCGGTTCCCGCTTCAAATGGCACTTCCAAAAAGACAGCCTCTCGAAGAAAAAAATAGCGTCCATCGCCATGGCTAGCCAACAAATAAGACGCCCGCTGATCATTCAGCGGGCGTCATGACTTCATTTATCTTTTCCCTGGGATAGGGCCATATTTCACCTTTGATGCCTTTTGCCAGGTAGAAATCTCCTGCGCGGACTGTTTCCGCGCCTTCCAGGCTGATGACCGTGACTTCACGATCAGGGTCATGAGTGATGTCGGTAAGGGGTACCAGCAGGGTAACGGCTTTTTTTACGCAATAGCCCGGGCGGGTGATAATGTAACTCTCATCAAAGATGAGGGGGTCGACTGCCCAAAAATCATGGGGCGCTGCAATCTCGCTTACCAAAAGATCCCCTTTGCGCGCAGTCAGCCGTGTTCCCCACGGAGTGTTTATCTCCATGGATTGTGGCTGCCCGAGCGGCGGCAGGAATGGAACCACCCGCCTCTCCACCTTGCTGCGAAAGGGTTTAAAGTTAAGAGTCGAAAGTATGGAATCAGAGGAGGCAATGACGAGTGGATCGCTCATATTATTTTAACAACAAGCATTCTACCATAAGAGAATTTTCGGAATATTACAAATGCAGATCGAAGAGTGGATAATTGTGCGGGCTTGCCCAATAGTTTCACCACGGAGTACACGGAGAACACAGAGAAAACCTTCTACATTCTCCGTGAACTCTGTGTTCTCTGTGGTGAGAAGAAATATGGCCCATTCTTTTAGCCACTCCCGCAGATCGTTCGTTAGTCATACCAGCCTTGTGAGCCACAAAAGCATATGCTATACCCAGGGCGGGCATTGTATAAGAAAACACATGTTGAGGTTTGTGTGACAATTTGGCTCATTGGGAGTTGCCGTGATTCTGCTAACGAGGGATTGCCAAATCCCGTACATGCAGGAGATACACTGGAGCATCACGGCGATTCCCAGAGAACCGACAATTTTAGAGGTACTATTCTAATGAATAAGAAACTTCACGGCGCGATTGCCCGCTTTATCACTCCTGTGCTGATCCTCACGATGGCATGCTCCCTGACGCCAGCCATCGCATCATCTTCTTCCACAGAACCAGGGTATCGCTACGACGACATCCCCACTGAGCCCAACGAAAGCTCGATCATTGCACAATATCAGGCAATCTCACAATGGAGTACGCTGCATCTTTCCTACTACTTTATGAACAGCAATACGCAGAGCGAAGTGGATGCCTGCGAATACTGGACCAATACCACGTATCAACAGTCTACTGGCGAACCGCTTGAGCAGGAAGGGCCGGCATTAACACCACAGATCATCACGATCCAGCAGATTGATTCAAGCTGGTTTATCAGCGCAGTGCAATTCTACGATCCAGCCGCATTTTGCAGCTAACCAAACATATGCTAAAACTCATTACAGTAGTCGGCGCGAGCGGAGTTGGCAAGACCGCGCTTGTGAAAGCCCTGGGTAAAACAGGAAAATTTGCCATTGCATATGAACAGCATACCGAGCGTCCGTTTCAGGCATTATTCAAAGATGACCCGCGCTATGCACTTCCGAACCAGATGGACTACCTGCTGTTACGCGCCGAACAGGAACGGATGCTGCGCACGTCGCCTCAGATCGGATTAATGGACGGCGGACTCGATCTCGACTTCCATGGTTTCACCCGCCTCTTTCACAGCCGCGGCCTGCTCTCTAACCCTGAATATGATCTGTGCCGACGCCTCTATACGTTCATCCGTGCGGACCTGCCGGGCCCGGAGCTTATCGTCCGCCTGCGCGCGGATGAGGATACGGTGGCAGGCCGCTTATCCACGCGTGATCGCATTAATATCGCATCCGCAGAAGATACTGCCCTGTTCAACTTGCATCTGGAGGAGTGGCTGGCGTCCATTCCAGCCGATCAAATTCTGACATTGGATGTCTCACACGAGACATTGGAGTACGAGCAAAGTGTGAGCATCGTCCTCCAGGTGCTATAATTCGTCCATTCAATGGGCCTGTGGGGGTTAGAACACCACATATTACACCCTGCCTGGTGACTCTCATCTCCTACAGGATGTTATACGGAAGCGTTCCGTATAAGAGAAATATGGAGGAACAGACATGCGAATCCCAAGAACTCTCATCACAATCTTCATGCTGGCGGTACTCCTCGTGCCGATGTCCGTGCAGGCAAAATCCGTTGCACCCACTGTACGAAGTGTAGAAGGCGTGACCTGCGATCTGCCAGAGTCCAATGCTGAGTCGCTCGTGATCCTTAACAATTACTACCGTGGCTATTGGTGGGACCACACCAACCTGACCGTCGCTGTGAAGGCTCACCCGCGAGCCTCCCAGGAACAGATCCAAGCCATCCACGACGCGATCGCCACCTGGAGTAAAGTGCTGCTCGAATGTTTTGACGGCCGGATCACGCTCACCGATGTGACCGTGTCAAAGGGCAGCCAGCACAAGGCTGCAGATATCGTGGTTCACTACGTGCCGAGAGCGGGCGGCGTGGTCTTCGGTGGATATGCCATCTGCGGCGACCATGGATGCCCCAATATCATCGTCCGTTCTGACCTGCCGCCCAGCCTGGACCGTGACCCTTATAGCCCCGAGTATCTGGGCTGGGTGACGCTGCATGAGCTTGGTCATGCACTTGGGTTGGGACACACCACCAACCTCTGGGAAAGCACCGATCTGATGGGCTACGGCTGGCCCGATCTGGGTGACCCGGTACTCTCTGACTGCGACATCGATGCCCTGGCGTTTGTGTTTGCATGGGCGCTCGAAGGCAGTGAGCCCTATCGGCCTGCGGAAGGACCCTACGACTGCTCGCTTGATTAGCGCTTCACCATTGCTGGCAGGCTTGCATCACCGTAGGCCCGCCAGCAACCTCTGGTCAGAAAACTTTCCTGGTTCCCGCCTTTATATAAAAACATACTTAGGTTGAAGGAAACTTAAATAAGAAATTGCGTCGAGCTGCACGAGGCCATTGACAAGTACGATGCAAGGACGGTCATCTATCGGGGAATAAACTCCACCCGTTATCCATTGATTCCCAGGGTGGTTCATATTGTGCATCCACATTCCATCCAATCACGCGAAGCCAACGAGCAGGAAATATTGCGCCTGTTCAAGGAAAGAGCATTTCAATATCTGGATTTTATTCCTGCGAGTAATTGGGAATTGGGACTGGCTGGCCATCGGATAGTAATGATGAGTATCTAAGCAAAATTCTTCGACATTTTCCCTCCAGCGGATCGGGGTGATCTCTACAGGGTCCCAGTGCGCTGTTTTCTTGAACCTTCTATCGTCGCATGGAAACAAGGCAGGTTCTGGCTGGACAACCTACTATGAGAAAAGGGTACAGAGCAGGAAATAATTCGGAGTTATTTCACCAAAGTACTTGATTTTCAAAGTAATAAGTTGTATAGTATTTGCAGAGGAAAATGCTCTTTAGGCCGGGTTTCTTGATTTGCGGGGCTTTGCATTGTCCATAGATCGCTCACTCCCCCGGTTCCTATTGTTTCGCCTAAACCATTTGAATTCAAGTTCATTTTAAGGCGGACGCGTTCGTGTGAACGAATGCTCCACGCTGCTGACAGATTGCAAGTCCATCGAGTCTGCCTGAAAAAACCGGTAACCGTACCGGCTCTGGATTCTTGTTTCGGTTTTTGAAACAGGAGAAGGAAGCGGATCTTGAAATTCAGCACCGCAGTTGTCATCGATACGAGGGAAATGTATTTTGGCGCGCCAATATGCCAAACGCCGGCTTATCTGGCGATTATTACGCGCTCATCCATAAGAGGTTGTACAGTCAAATGCTCGCCTTCCTACAAGAGTGGCGGTTTCTGGCAGTTTTTTATCTGTTTTTGGCAGTCCGATTTTGTTGTAATTCTAATATGACGCTCCATCGCAATCGCAAGGGAAAGGAGGATGCTATTGGAATTCAAAAGAGAAGTTATCCCACCAACATTGTGCATCACGGCGTTGCGTCAGCCGATCTTAATTCATCGCGCTCGTGCGGCTGATCGTGCCAGATCTATGGTTTCTGTGAACATTAATGTAGAAATGTAAAGAGGAGAACAAAATGATTCATAAAGTCTTACGCAGTTTTACCAGCCTGCTTCTTGCGCTGGCATTTTCATTGACCGCGTTCAGCCCGGCATTGGCTGCCCCGCCTGCCAACGACAACTTCATAGAGGCGGATGTGATCCCATCCCTCCCTTTTAGTTCAACTGTTGACATCACTGAGGCTACCAACGAATTGAGTGAGCCCCAGCCCTGCCATCTTTTGATGGATAGGACCGTCTGGTATTCTTTCACCCCGATCCAAAACATGTGGGTACGTCCGGATATATCTGGAGGCGCGGTCAGCAGTATTGTGAATGTATATCACTCGGTTGCGCCTGGGATTAACAACCTGAACTTCCTGAATTGCGCCGAAAGCTTCGGCGATTCACGCCTATTCTATGCAGAAGCCGGGCAGCAGTACTACCTGCAGGTTGGCTCAATATCTGGGGAAGTTGGAAACATACAGCTCAACCTAGAAGAGGTTCCACCTCCTGCGAATGATAACTTCGCTGATGCGCGAGCAATTGAATTTCTCCCAGGTTCAGGAGCGATAAGTCTTGACATCCATACGGCTACCAACGAAATGAGTGAGCCTGAGAACTGCTTTTTTATGGATAAGACAGTCTGGTTTTCCTTTACTCCAACGCAAAACATGGTGGTTCATGTGAGTGCACAGGGAGACGGGATCAGCAGTAATGTGAATGTATATCACTCGGTTGCACCTGGGATTAACAACCTGAACTTCCTGCAGTGCGCAACCTTCGGCAATTCAGGCACTCTCTTTGCAGAAGCCGGGCAGAAATACTACCTTCAGTTTGGCTCAATATATGGGGAAGTTGGAAACATACAGCTCACGCTACAGGGGTTTCTCGCTCCTGCGAATGACAATTTCGCTGATGTAGAACCAATCAATTCGTTACCATTTATCACTGCCGTGGACGTCAGCGGTGCTGGGATCGAACCAGGTGAAAATCGCTTCTGTAGTGTAGAGGAAAGAACAGTCTGGTATTCCTTTATGCCAACACAAGACATGATGGTTCGTGCAGATACACTAGGCAGCTTCAATGGAGGTAGTGTATCAATCCATCAGGCATTGGGGCCCGATATATCTGACTTGAGTTTCCTTGGCTGTGCAACAGACAGTCAATCTTTCACCTTCCTAGCCGAAGCTGAACAGACCTACTATTTCAAGGTCGGTACCGTATATTCAGGACAGTTAGGAACCATTCAGTTTAATCTGACACAGATCTTTCCCCCGTCGAATGATAGCTTCGCCAATGCGATAAATATCACATCATTGCCCTTCAGCGCGACCGCAGATATTACGGATGCAACAACCGAGACCGGCGAACAACAATGGTGCTCCTATATGGATAGAACTGTGTGGTATTCCTTCACCCCAACAGAATCTATGGTAGTCGTTGCTAACGCAGCGGACGGAGCTATCTCTACCAATGTGAATATATACCGTGCGGGTTCTGGGATTTCTGACCTCCAGGTCCTGTCATGCACAGGTGCTGATACCTTCACGACCTTCATCGCCGAAGCTAATCAGACCTATTACTTGCAGGCCGGCTCTGCATCTGGAGAAGTTGGCTACATACGGATCGACCTGGACCAGTTTCCACCTCCAGCGAATGACAACTTCGCCAACGCAACACCGATTTCCTATCTGCCGTTTGATGTTAGTGTGGACACAATTTCGGATTCTTTGGAGGGTGTCGAGCCAACACCCTCCTGCGATTTCGGCCAAACCGACAGGACTGTTTGGTATG
>JANMSY010000277.1:0-13646 GCA_031389865.1 Anaerolineales bacterium
TTCACCTTTGAATATAAAGGATACCTCCCCCATGTTGCCCTACTCACACGTAATACATTCAGTCCCTTTTCAACCATTCTCGAGAGGCTGGGTGTTGCGCAGGATATCCAGCAGACCAACAAGCCAGACAAGGCGGAAAAAAATCTGCAAGCCACACTGGAGAGCGGGCTTTACCCACTCATATGGGCAGACCAGTTTAGCCTGCCGTATAACTGTCTCCCTGCTGACAAGCCTATGTGGGGCATGATGCCGATCCTGGCTGTGGAGGCGGATGGCAAATCGGTTACTGTTGCCGATCGGTCGAGTCAGCCGTTGCAACTTTCCATGACCGATCTGACCCAAGCCCGTGGACGTGTAAAGGAGGATAAATATCGCGTGATGACTCTCGATACGCCTCAGACAAGCAAACTGGCTGGTGCCGTGCATAAAGGGATTTGCCAGGCGATAAGCTTGTTCACCGAGGAACCCCCGCGCGGAGCACGTGACAATTTTGGATTTGCCGCCTACGAAAAGCTTGCCGAATTGCTTGTCAACACACGGAATCAACAAAGCTGGGAGAGATTCTTTGCCCCCGGCATTCGCATGTACCATGCGCTGGCGGGTTCGCCAGTGCAACCCGGAGCCTATCATTGGATCATGAACTGGGGTTCCGCCGATGGCGCCGAACGCGGGTTGTATGCTGATTTCCTTCTCGAGGCTGCGCAGATATTGAACAGGCCCGCTCTGGAAGAATCTGCTGGGAAGTTTCGCGAGAGTTACACGTTGTGGCTTGCCTTTGCAGACGCCCTGCTTCCAGATGACATTCCGATGCTGAGTGAAAGCAAGAAGTTGATCAACAAGAAACATGATTTGTTTGTCAGGGAGGGCGAAATGGCATTGCCTGAGATCAAAAAGATCCATGCGCGCTTGAATGAGTTGTTGACGCAGTCTGAAAATGATTTCTCTCTATCCAATGTTCAGGCTGCGGACTTGCGTGCAAATTTAAGTGATATTTTGTTGAAGATCAGCACGATCGAACAACAGGCTGTTGACATGCTTCAGAAAGCGATTGTATAGGAATAAAGCAGGGTGAGACCATGGTCTCACCCTACTCACGTTCCACCATTTCCTTGAACCTTCCCATATCCCGCTGTGAACGAGCCACATAATTCTTTTTTAACAGCGGCCCCACTACTTTCATCAGCAAGGTTTTGAACTTGTATTTTGTTTCTGCCACCCACAGCGTTTGATCCCTGCCCTGCTCAATAAATATATTGTTTATCGTGTTGACGGCAAAATCGTTCTCAAGGACACTTTCAAATCGATTCGGTTCATCACGATACATGACCTTCTCAGTGAGAGAGAACTCACGCTCATTCTCTTCATACGTCAATTTTGAGACAGCCGGTGGATGACCTGTCGTCCCGCTAATCAGCTCGATCCTCATCAATGCTGGCTGCCACTTTTTCATAGTTCCAGAGTCACTAAAAGCATTCCACACCTCGGATCGCGTTTTTTGGATGAGAAGTTCGAGTTTGTATTTCACGGGTCTCCGGCAAAATTACTTGTGAAGGAATTCCAGGGTACGGGCCCAGGCAAGTTCAGCGGCTTGCGAATCGAATTCGGGACGATCCTCTTCAAAGAACCAGTGACTGACGTTCGGATAAATATGAAAATTGAGGTTGGGGCCTGCACTGCGTAATTCTGCTTCCATGGCGCGGATATCGTCCAGTGGCTCCCACTCATCGGAGTCTGAATAATGACCCAGAATTTCAGCCTTGATCTGTGAGAACTCTGCGCCCCCGCTCCCGTAAAACAAAACCACTTTGCGGATGTCTTCGGGATGCTGGCTGGCCAGGTTCAGGGACCATGCTGCCCCCATCGAGAACCCGATCACTGCCAGCGCATCCTTCCGCACCTCGGGCCTGCCGCGCATAAAATCGACCAGTGCAGCGGCAACGGCCCGCCGCCGTTCAAAGTCAGTTTCAGACATGATCTGCTTCGCTTCGTCAACTGTCTGTGCAACCCTGCCATCATTTAGATCGGGCGCGAATGCGACAAACCCTTCTGAAGCAAGCCTGTCGCATAGATTCTTGAAAAAAGGATTCAACCCCCACCATGCGTGCAGTACGATCACTCCGGGCGCGTTCGATTGTGATGGCAATGCGAGATATCCATTTGCAGATTGTCCGTTTACCTCGAATGTAATATCCTGTCCGTTCATTGTTCATTCTCCTCTCTACATTTTTCAGCACCTTTACGAGCTAACCTGGTAAGTTCATCGAACAGATCAGGCTCCACTTTTTTAAAGTTGAAGCATGATTTTCCCTGCATATGCTTTTTCAGCTCAGGTGAAATATCCTTTAACAGTTCAGGGTACATATAAACGGGCATCAGGTAAAACGAGACGTAGTTTTTCTTGATCTGCGCCGAACCGAAAAAGAGTTCCTTCTTCCACTTCCTGCTGTAGGGGCCGTCAAGATAATAGGTATCTGGCGTATCCGTTTTGAGAGTCAGGTTTTCGGCATACGGCTTCAGGATATTTTTGAGTTGTTCAAAGACTATGTGGAAATCGCTTTGAGCAGGCATGGTTTATATAATGCCCACGGTCACAAATTTCGCTTTACCACCATTGAAAAAGCGCAATTTGTGACCGTCCTGGATATACCTCGGTAAAAACAAATGAATGTCACTCCAATGGTCGGGTGCAGCCATGAATGGTCATTGGGCTACAGTAATTCGAATGTAAATGGGATCCCCAAACGGATCACCATTCGGGTCATAGGTCTGCCATGCGCTTTCGTAGACTCCATCTGTGAAAGGGGCAGTAAAAATGATCTGGATCGGGACTTGAGTTCCTGCACGGGCGGGGTAAAGCAGGATCTCTTGCGGTGCGCCGAGTTCGGCCCCACCGAGATGTTTAATGCGATAGGCAGAGTTCCAGTTACAGGTGCCGCTGTTTTCGACAAGCCATTGTTTGTCTATGCTTGAGCCAAAGGTGGCAAAGGAATTGTCAGGCACAGTGATGTCACTGATGAAATTAAGATCGTTGACACAGTCCTGTGGGTCAATAGTAGGGAGAATGGTGGGCAGGGGCGTGGATGGAACAACGACAACCTGTTGTGTAGGCTGAATGATGAAGGTGGGTTCAATGAGCGCAGGTTGAGCTGTCGGCGGGCGGAACGGTGTTGGTGTGGGGGCTGGGGAGCAGGCTGAAAGTGAGAGAAGAATCAAAATAATGGCGGGCAATTGCCGGCTGAGCATAAAGCGGAAACGGTCTGTGTCCATAAAAAAAAGAAGGGCGACCCGTTGCCGAGCCGCCCAACGGGCTTCCTATTCTTCGTCGGATGAACTTGCAGTACTATCTTCCACGCCAATTTCCAGTGGTAGTGCGATCTCGCCGCTGAGTGCCTTTTGGCGGATGACAGCGTCAATTTCATTCATGAGCTCGGGGTTCTGGCGCAGGAATTCCTTCGCGTTTTCCCGTCCCTGGCCGACACGAATGTCGCCATAGGAGAAGAATGCACCGCGCTTTTGAACGACTTCGAACTTGGTAGCCAGATCGAGCACGTCACCCGATTTGGATATACCTTCGTTGAACATGATGTCAAACTCGGCAGTACGGAACGGCGGGGCAACCTTGTTCTTAACGACCTTGACGCGGGTGCGGTTACCGATGACTTCGTCGCCAACTTTGATCGCCTGGATGCGGCGTACGTCCAGACGGACGGAAGCATAAAATTTGAGTGCCTGGCCGCCCGTGGTTGTTTCGGGGTTACCGAACATGACACCGATCTTCTGGCGGAGCTGATTGGTAAAGATAACCGCGGTCTTGGTCTGGTTGATGGCCCCTGAGAGTTTGCGGAGCGCCTGGGACATGAGACGGGCCTGCACACCCATGGTGGCATCGCCCATGTCGCCTTCGATCTCGGAACGCGGAACGAGCGCAGCGACCGAGTCGATCACGATCACATCAATGCCGCCGGAACGGACGAGGGTTTCTGTGATATCCAGCGCCTGTTCACCGGTATCGGGCTGTGAGACGAGAAGGTTGTCAATGTCCACGCCGACCCGGGCAGCATACGTGGGATCCAGAGCGTGTTCCATATCGATGAACGCGGCGGTGCCCCCCAATTTCTGTGCCTCCGCCACAATGTGTTGACAGAGGGTGGTCTTACCAGATGACTCTGGACCGTAAATCTCGGTAATTCGTCCGCGCGGGATACCGCCGACGCCGAGGGCAATATCAAGGGATAATGAACCAGTAGGGAATGATTCCGTGATCATGCTATGGGCCTGGCCCAGCTGCATGATGGATCCTTCGCCGAAGCGTTTGAGAATATCACTGACGGCTTTATCGAGAACGGCGCGTTTTGCACCATCCACGTTACGATTCTGTTGAAGTTCTTCTGCTACGGGGGCTTTTGCTTTTCGAGGTGCCATTTTTAATCTCCAAATACAAAGTGTAAAGGTCAAATTTGTGTACGTAGGCAAAAGTATAGCACAGATGTTCTGAGCGTCAAGGTACGAGCGTTGCCGTACCCGGCAGAAAATCCAGTGTTGGCACCGGCGGTGGAGCGACTTGAAATCCGTCCTCATCGGTGAACGTAAAGTATGTGATCTGTCCGGCATAAATTTCTGTCCAGAATTGCAGTCGTTTCTCTTTGTATTCGAAGGTGATCTTATAAAGACCGGCAGGCAGGTCGCTCAACACCAGATTCTCGTTGTAGTAGGGGTCAGAATTGACCGAACCCTCTGCATACGTTTTCACCGTTCGCAGTGGCACCTCAGACGGCATGGGACGCACCTCCACTAGAAACTGGTTTAGCAGCTTGCCGTCTTCATCGGTTAGCCGTCCTGCCAGGACTCCCCAGCCTTGCGGCGGAGCCATCCATAGTTCGGGGTTATAGGTTCTGTAAAAAGTATTTTCGCCCATGCGCACTTCAAAATGTAAATGGGGGCCGGTTGTTGCGCCGGTAGCGCCAACCAGACCAAGCACATCGCCTGTCTCGACGCGCTGTCCCACTACTGCAATGATCCTGCTCATGTGAGCATAAATGGTGTAAAGGGTCTGTCCCTTATAGCCAAAATCATGGCGCACCACCACAGCCTGACCATAAGGATCAGATTGATTACCGGGTGCTTCCGTGTATAAGCCCCAATCTGCCGAGACGACTGTGCCGGGTCCCGCTGCCAGGATCTGCGTCTCTTCGTTGGCATCAATATCCACGCCTGTGTGGACGATGTTTGGCGCGAAGAATACGCCTCCATAACGGTAATCGGCCAGGGGCCAGTTGACGTTATCTGCAGCGATGGGCCGGGCAAAGTAAAAATGATCATATGCGGAAACAGCCCACGGTACTGGATAGAGAGGTGGACGCCACCCTGAAACAGGTTCCGCTCCCGGGGTTGGGAGAACGAATCGGAACGGCGCGATGGTCGGCCTGGCTTGAGGTTCCGCTTGCGCGTCAGCCGGACGCTGGGTCGCTGCTTCCCATGCGATTACCGCCGTTGGGGTTTGTCCCTTTTCCACTGTGGGATCAGATGGCGCACAGGAACTGAAGATAATTACAATAAGTAAAAACATCATCATGTCATTGCGGGCGAAGCGAAGCAATCTCCTGCCATGTCTGAGATTGATTCCCGAAGGCTCACAATGACGGAAGATATCACTCATGGCACGATCGTCGGGGGGGTTGGCGATGGCGGCAGTGTATTCAACGGCGTAGCCGTATCACGCGGGGTCGGCGTAATGCTTGGCGTGAAAGTAGGACGAGGTGTGCGCGTCGGTAATGGTGTGCGAGTCGGGAGCGGAGTACGTGTGGCAGTGACAGTCGGCGGCAATAACTTCGTTGGTGTGACCAGCACATCAGGCGGATAGAGTTCAAGCATAGCGGTGTGCCAGCTTTGACCGCCCGTCAACGCAAATTCAGTGAAACGAGCGCCGCGAAAGTACGTGCGCCAGTTTGGCAGGGCAGGGACGCGTTCCCATCCATACTGGATCGCGAGCGAGGTGACATCCACCCAATAACCGGGTGGCACATCACTATACTTGCCACCCTGCTCATAGATCTTCGGGTCAAGGTTGTAGCGTGCAGATAAGTCCCAGGGCTGGCTATGAAGAGGCTCACCCAGTGAACCATCCTGCAACTGGGCCCGCAGATACAAGCGCCAATAGGTTTGTGCGCCGAAGTCTTCGCGCACCGCAACCATCCAGCCTGCATTGGTCATCAGTGAATTGATGGCGAAAGCGCGGCCAGTGTACAACCAATCCTCTGCATAGCCTGGATCGAGCAATGTAGTGATCGGCACAAAAGCATTTTCCAGGCTGGCAAGCGCGTCCCAGCCTGCTTTCTCTGTGACGCGTTTCCGCAGGGCATCGAAGGCTTCATCTGCGAGATCATGCATTTGCGGATACGGAGCCTGCACACCTTCCAGATTGACAAGTGACCATCTCCCAAACGCGCCCTCTGAAACGGGTTCGCCATTGGCCGCCCATAGTGGAGCAGGGGTCAATTTCGCGGCTTCCTGAAAGCTCGTCTGCCACGAATCTGATGTCACTACATTTGCCCACAATAATCCACGCAGAAACATGGGGAAGGGTGTCAACGACTGAAGAAGTTGTCCGGTTGAGGAGTAAATGGTGAAATAGGTATTGTTTGAAGCGGCGAGAGTTGTGATGATCTGATCGCCCGTGCTGTTCCACGCGGGATAATCTCCATCGCCGAGCCATGTTGCAGGGATGTTGTTCTCCGAATCCCAGATGTAAATGCCACTACGTCCAACCGTGGTCGCAGCCGAGGCCCAGGCAAGCTTGTCTCCATCTGGCGACCATACGGGATGTGTTTCGGCGGCGAGTTCCGTTTTGCTTAAATTTTCAAAGCGACCGCTGTCGGTGTTATCCAGGTCTGCAAGGATAACTTCACCGTCAGAGATGAACGCAATATGACGTCCATCCGGTGCCCAGGCGGGTGAATGGTCGGATGCAGGTGATGTCGTTAAACGGACCGCGTCGCTCAACGGGTCGTCCGATGGACCCACTACGATCTCAAGATTGTCATTGATGTAGGCCTCATATGCCATGAATGAACCATCAGGTGACCAGGTCGGTGAACCTTCATACTCAGGCGTATCGGTGAGTTGTATTGTTTCCCCCGAGGATAAATTCAAAAGATACAGATCCCAAAATCCATTACGGTTGGACGCGAATGCGATTCTCTCACCATCCGGGCTGGCTGAGGGTGAGATGTCATCCCAGACGCCTGACGTAAGACGCGTCAGCGGAAGTTGGTTTGGACTGTACGCGAAGAGATGGGCGTATCCATCTTCTTCAAACGAGAAGATGACGATCTCCTGCGCGTCTTTAGGAACAACGGGGATAAATTCCTCTGTTGCTGTGGCTTCGATGGTGTTGATCGTTTCGGGAGTCGCTGTCACCTGCGGCGTGCAGCCGAGGAGCGCGAGAACGATAAGACACAGGACTGCTTTCAGCGCGGGGAGGTGGGGATTTGTTTTCAGCATGAACAATGTCGGTTAAGCGGAATCAGACTCGGGCTTCTCCTGCGGTGGTTTCACGTCAAATGAAAATGACTGCGGTTCGGGTGCAGGTCCATCGGGATAATAGAGCTTTGCATTCACTGTGTATGGATTGTTCAATTCCCCGCGGATATGCATGGTGAATTCGAGCTTCCAGCTCATCGGCTCGATAAGGCTGGTGGATGCGATTTCGTTGCCATCCGCATCGCTGAGAACCACTTCAATATGCGGCCGCTTTTGAAAGGGAGTGATCCCGAGGTTGACGCGCAGGCGATAACCATCAGGATAGGGCTCGGCGCGCAGGGTCAGGATACGCGTTTCTTCGGGTGTCATGCGGTTGAGGCTGTCTTCGGGGAAAAAGAAATCCATCCCGCTATTATAACCAAAAGAAAAAAGCCCGCCTTCGTGGGAAGGCGGGTGATTACGTTACAGTTTGGAAATGTCATTGCTTCCCGAAGGCGAAGCAATCTCCTATTAGATGGAGCTGCGCTTCGACTACGAGTTTCCCTTCGACAAATACTCAGGGCTACCTCTCCGCTCAGCGCGAAGGGCCGTAGTTACCCGTTTTTCTTCTGAAATTCCTTCATGAATTTGACCAGTTCTTCCGCGCCTTCGACACTCATGGCATTGTAAATGGAAGCGCGCATGCCGCCGACGGAACGGTGACCCTTCAGGCCGATGAGATCATTCTTTTTGGCTTCCTTTGCGAAAGTATCTTCAAGTTCCTCGGTGGGGAGGCGGAACGGGATGTTCATGAGCGAGCGTGCTTCTGGTGCCGCGTGGCCGCGATAGAATCCACCGCTTTCATCGATCGCATTGTAGATCGCATCTGCTTTCCTGCGGTTTGTTTTTTCGATCTCCGCGAGGCCGCCCAATTTCTTCGCCCATTGGAAGACGAGCCCCACCATATAGATGGCAAATGCAGGGGGAGTATTGTGCAGGGACCCGCTTGCGGCAAGCGCCTTGTAGTCGAGCATGACGGGCAGGTTGGCGGGTGTTCGTTCGATCATGTCATCCCGTGCGATCACAACGACCACACCCGCCGGACCGGCATTCTTTTGTGCGCCTGCATAAAGGAATGCGTATTTCGAGATGTCAACGGGGCGGCTGATGAAATCTGATGACGTATCGCAAACCAGGGGAACGCCTGCAGGAGGAGTCGGTTCGGTGAAGTATTCCACGCCGTGGATCGTCTCATTGGACGTGAAGTGCAGGTAGGCGGCACTCGGGTCGAGATCGAGATTGCTGGGCAAACAGTTGAAGCCTTCCTTTTCCGTGTTGGCGGCAGCGCGTGCTGTGCCAAGCTTCTGTGCCTCCTTGATGGCGGTCTTGCTCCAGGTGCCGGTCACAATGTAATCCGCAGAGGCGCCCGCCGGGCGAATATTCATTGGCAGCATGGCAAATTGCAGCGACGCGCCGCCCTGCAGGAACAGGATCTTGTAGTTGGAGGGAATGCCGTATAGCTCACGCAGATCTGCTTCGGCGGTCTGGATGACACCTTCGAATTCCTTCGAACGGTGGCTGATCTCCATTACAGACATGCCCGTGCCTTTGAAATCCAGCAGTTCAGACTGGGCTTTTTCGAGCACTTCGAGAGGCAGCACCCCGGGACCTGGATTGAAATTGAAAACGCGCTTCGGATTGGACATGGAAATAGCTCCTATTTTATAGTTTTACAATTGCGCACAAAGGCGCAGGATTATTTGATGATGACAAATTTATCCACTTTGCATTTCATTATATCTTTTTGTCAGACAAATTTCCAAGACAATTGGCACGATTCTCACCTGATGTATGTCGTTGACAAAGGTTTTTGCCCTAGGTACAATGATTTAGTGACCAGTTTCACCTTCCCAACAGAGATCAGCCGATTCGTCGGGTCGGTCTCTGTTATTAATTTCTGTTCAACCAAGGAGATATTCAAATGAAAATCCTGATCTGTGACAAGACCGAGAAGGAATACATCGAGCAAATGCGCGAGGCGGGCTTGACCGTGGATGTGCGCGACGACATTACCCCCGAGGAACTCCCACAGGTGCTTCCGGATTATGATGGCATGGTGGTTCGTTCACGGACCAAGGTGCGGCAGCCGTTGATCGACGTTTGTCCCAACCTGAAAGTGATCGTGCGCGGCGGCGCGGGTCTCGATACCATTGACCACGAATACGCCAAATCCAAGGGTATTGTGGTGATGAATACCCCGCTTGCCAATTCCGCTTCTGTGGCAGAGCTCGCCATCGGCTATATGCTGATGCTGTCCCGCTCGCTCTATAGCGCAACCACGACGATGAAAGCCAAGAAATGGGACAAAAAGTCCTTTACCGGCGATGAGATCGGCGGCAAGACTCTGGGTCTTATTGGCGTGGGCAATATCGGAAAAGAAACTGCCCGGCGCGCTCTTGCCCTTGATATGAAGGTCATTGCTTACGACCTATACATCAAAGAAGCGGATGGCATCCAGATGGTGACATTGGATGAACTGTTGGCCCAGGCAGATTACATCACCCTGCATCTGCCCAAAAATAAAGAATCTGCCAACATGATCGGCGCTGAGCAATTCGCAAAGATGAAGAATGGCGTACGCATTGTCAACTGCGCACGCGGCGGCATCATCAACGAAGAGGCGCTCTATGAAGCTCTGACCAGTGGCAAGGTTGCTGGCGCGGCGCTGGATGTCTTTGATAATGAGCCTCCCACAGAGTGGAAACTGCTCAAGTTGGACAACGTGATCGGCTCACCTCACATCGGCGCAGCCACCAGGGAAGCCCAGTCCCGCGTCGGCGCGGAAGTCGCCGCCAAGCTGATTGACTTCGCCAGGAACATGCAGCCTGCGTAGATATAATGCCCACGGTCACAAATTGCGCTTTCCCACCTTTGAAAAAGCGCAATTTGTGACCGCCCTGGGTATAACTACATGTCATTGCGAGTATTCGAGAAGCAATCTCCGTTTAGACGGAGAAGACTCCACCCTGGGATCTGTCCACTAACCAGGAGATTGTTTCGGGCTAACGCCCTCGCGATGACATAATTTTTTAATAAAGGATACATCCATGAAGATTATCAGTGACCTTGGCATCCAGATCCCGCAAGTGTATCTTCCCAAACCTGGAACGGACTTAACCAAGTGGGCCGTTATCGCGTGTGACCAGTTCACGTCCCAGCCTGAATATTGGAGCGATGTTGAAAAGATCATCGGTGACGCGCCATCCACATACAACCTGACCTTTCCTGAAGTCTTCCTTGAAAATTCAGGTGGGGACGAACGCATCCAGAATATTCAGGCCAGCATGCGCAAGTACACGGACGAGGGCATCCTCCAGCCGTACGATGGGCTCGTCTACGTGGAGCGCACTGTTGGAGGAAAGACACGCAAGGGAATCGTTCTCTGTCTCGATCTCGAAGCATATGATTACAACAAGGGCTCGTCCAGTTTGGTCCGCGCGACCGAGGGAACCATCGTGGACCGCCTGCCACCGCGTATGAAGATCCGTGAAGGCGCGACGCTTGAACTGCCGCATATCCTGGTGTTGATCGACGATCCAAACCGCACGGTCATTGAGCCGTTGAGCGCGGCAAAATCCAAACTCGAAACGCTATATGATTTTGATCTGATGCTGGAAAGTGGTCATCTGGCGGGCTATGTAGTCAATCAGGAATTTGAAAACCAGGTTGTCGAAGCACTGCGCGCACTTGTAAAACCTGAGATCTTCGCTGCGAAATATGGCATCGGTAAAGATCAGCCTGTATTACTCTTCGCCATGGGTGACGGCAATCACTCTCTCGCCACGGCAAAAGCCATCTGGGAAAAGATGAAACCGCAGGTTGGCATGGACCATGCATCGCGTTACGCGCTGGTCGAGATCGAAAATGTCCATGATGAAGGGCTCGAGTTCGAACCGATACATCGTGTGCTGTTTGGTTTGAAGAAGGATCTCTTCGCTGAACTCGAAAAAACCTTCGGTGCCAATCTAACCTACAAGGCCATTGCGAGCGCGGAGGAAATGGTTAAGGCTGTGGATTCTGCCAGGGGTGAGAAGCAGGCGATCGGCCTGGTCGGCGGCGGAAAAGAGTTTGGCGTGATCGAGATCGCCAACGCCTCATCCAATCTGCCCGTTGGCACTCTCCAACCTTTTATCGATTCGTTCCTCAAAGAAGGTGGCGCAGAGAAAGTGGATTACGTCCACGGCAGGGATGTCACAGTGAAGCTTGGCAGCCAGCCGAATAACGCAGGCTTTTATCTGCCGGGCATGCCCAAATCTGACCTGTTCAAGACGGTCATTCTCGATGGCGCGCTGCCGCGCAAAACGTTTTCGATGGGGGAAGCACGTGAGAAACGCTTCTACATGGAAGCGAGAAAAATTTCGTAGCACATCTACTTCATCGGAACGGCTAATAGACCGTCCCGAGATCTTTTAATGCCTCGTCAAAATCATCGGGGTGCGGCGCGGTAAATTTCAGCCTCTCATTCGTGGCTGGATGAATGAAGGATAGAGATTGTGCGTGCAGCATCGGGCGCGACATCCCATACATATCCCGCGCGCCATACAAGGTGTCTTCGACAAGTGGATGCCCCAACGCATAGGCATGGACTCGGATCTGATGCGTTCGCCCGGTCATGGGCTTTGCTTCGACCAAAGCCGACTCTGGGTTCCGTTTAATGATCCTGAAGCGCGTCTCGGACGGTTTCCCGTTTCTGTCATCAACTGCGGTGCGATGCTTCTTCCCCACATCGGAGCGCAACGGATGCTTGGCAATCTTCTCATCCCATTTAGGATTCCCCTCCACAATCGCATGATACGTTTTGTGCGCTTCATGACTTTCAAACTGAATGTTCAACGCGCGGTGTGTCTCCGCATCCCGGGCGAAAACCATTACTCCGCTGGTGATCTTGTCGAGACGGTGAACGATGAAGATCTTCCCGTATTGCTCTTCGAGCATTTTGACCAGGTACTGGGAATCCTTTTCCCAACCATCGGGCAGGACGGAGAGTCCTGCGGGTTTATTTACAACAATCAAGTATTGGTCTTCATAAATGATTTTCATGGAGGAGATTCTACCGTAATGTTTTACGTTCACCCTGCCAGGATTTTGATCGCTGCACGGGTACAAAAACCTCTTGACATTAACGTTACGTCAGGGTTTAACATAGCACCATGTTCACGGTAAAGCAACTCTCGAAACTGGCTGGTGTCACGCCGCGTACCCTCCATCACTATGATGAGATCGGGCTTCTCAAGCCGTCCCGTGTGGGCGATAACGGCTATCGCTACTACGGGGAGGAGTCCCTTCTGCGGCTGCAACAGATCCTGTTCTACCGTGAACTGGATATTCCACTGGAGGACATCAAGAAGATCATGGGACGCCGTGACTTCGATGTGCTGGGTGCATTACAAAGTCACAAGGATGCGCTCAGGAAACAGGTCACGCGTTTAAACCGCCTGATCAACACCGTGGATAATACGATCAATCATTTGAAAGGAAACAATATCATGAGCGATAAAGCATATTTTGAGGGGTTTAGCGAAGCAGAGCAGGAGAAGTATGCGGTTGAGGCGGAACAGATGTACGACCCCGAGACCGTGCGCGAATCCAATCGCAAGTGGAAGGCATACTCCGCGGCGAAAAAGGAATCCATTATGGCGGAAGGTAAAGCCATCTATATCGACATGATCGCTGCCATGCCAAAAGGTGCTGCCAGCCCGGAAGTGCAGACCATTGTCGAACGCTGGCGTAAGCACATGGATCACTTCTGGACCCCGAAACTGGATCAACTCCTGGCCCTCGCCAGCGGCTACAACGATGACCCGCGCTTTAAGGCGAACTTCGACAAGATGCATCCGCAGCTTGCAGAATTCATGCATGCAGCCGTAAAGGTGTATGTGGGAAATAACAAGAAGTAAAGATCATACATAAGAAAAGAGCCAGAGACGAAAGCCTCTGGCTCTTTTCTTACTTGAGTTTAGAGTTCAAGGGCCCTTAACAAGAGTGGAACTAGCTGATAAAAGTAAGTTGTGACACAAACAACTATCAGCTTGTGCGTTACGAACGCAACGGAAGTGCGGTAGCTGTCATCGTGCCGGTCTGCCATCTGTCCCATCCTCCATCCCGGCTTGTTGAGCGGTCCTCAACTC
>JANMSY010000278.1:0-2979 GCA_031389865.1 Anaerolineales bacterium
CCTGAAATTATTGACCAGATCGTCGCTGCCATAACCTCTGTCGAGGGCGCGCGCCTGCTTGATCGCTCCTCCGACCTGGACCATAACCGGACGGTGATCACCTTTGCAGGTCCGCCGTTTGCGGTGGAGGAAGCCGCATTCCGCGCCATCAAGACTGCCGCCGAACTGATTGACCTCAACAACCACAAAGGCGAGCATCCGCGCATTGGTGCAGCAGATGTGGTCCCGTTCATCCCGCTATCCGATGCAACGATGGACGATTGTATTGCCATAGCCAAACGATTAGGTCAACGTGTTGGCAGCGAGCTCAGCATCCCAGTCTATTTGTATGAAGCGGCGGCCACACGTCCCGAACGCGCCAATCTCGAAAATATCCGCAAAGGTCAATACGAGGGACTCAAATTTGTCCTGACCGAAGGCGAAGGATCCGAGGAATACAATCAGCGCATTCCCGATTTTGGACCCGCAAAACTTGGTACAGCGGGAGCCACCGTGATCGGCGCGCGTAATCCGCTTGTGGCATTCAATGCCTATCTCACCACCAGTGATGTGGATATTGCAAAGAAAATTGCCAAAGCCATTCGCCATTCGTCCGGCGGGCTCCGCTATGCCAAAGGACTCGGGCTGCTTGTGGAAGGACGCGCCCAGGTTTCGATGAATCTCACGAACTACCGCGAAACACCCATCGCACGTGTTGTGGAAACCATCCGACGTGAGGCGCAGCGATATGGTGTTGGAATTCATCATACCGAACTTGTTGGGCTTATCCCGCAGGATGCGCTGACGGATGCCGCGGTCTGGTATATGCAGCTTGATCAGTTCGACAAGGCTCAAATTCTGGAAACTCGTCTCTTCGAATCGCACACATCCACCCCAGCCGAGAACAGGCCCTCGTTCATTGAAGAATTGGCCGCTCCAACACCGACGCCCGGAGGCGGCTCCGCCGCTGCATATGCGGGAGCCATGGGTGCCGCGCTTGTGGCAATGGTCGCGGGGGTAACGATCGGGAAGAAAAAATATGCCGCCGTGGAAGCCGAGATGCAGGCAATACGTGTGGTGGCTGAAAACCTCCGCAAGGAGTTAACGCAAGCCGCGGATGATGATGCATCTGCGTTTGAAGCGGTTATGGGAGCTTTCAGACTATCGAAGGGAAATGAAGAACTGGCGGCTGTGCGCCAGTCGGCGATTATCAGTGCCACGCTCAATGCAGCACACATCCCTTTGCACGTCGCTGAAGATGTTGTCAAGGTGATGGAGCTTGCCCTCAAATGTGCCAAGCATGGTATTGCTAACGCCGTCAGTGATTCGATGTCCGGCTTTGCCATGGCCCGCGCCGCATTGACTGCCGCGGGCTATAACGTGAGAATCAACATCAACTCACTGGAGGATAAATCTGTGGGCGATCGGATGTTGAGCGAGCTAAAGGAACTCGAAGCAAAAGCAGACGAGGTTGAAAAAGAGATCCGCAAGACGATGAGCGAACGCGGAGGGAGCTAGCATATCTTTGCGAGCGCACTTTGCTTCGTTGCACTATGGGCCCCTCGCACCGACATTGTGGTTACCATGAAGCCAGTTTCGAAACTCCTCCTCTTTCTTTTGTTCATGGTCTCGTGCGCGCCAATTCAAACGGCTCCAAATTCCTTTCCTGCCACGCCTACACGGGTCGAATTCCGGCCAACATTTACAGTCACCTCGCCATCACCCACTTTCACATCTATGCCTCCTTCACAAACAGCCACGCCGCAGGTTTGTGATCCATTCACCGCGGATTTTTGCATCACCGAAGGTCATTTCCTTTTTCAGCGACCGATCAGGCCGCCTGCGAATGCTGTAATAGATATATCGTATCTATACGGAACAACCGCCAGAGACGCGCGCGATCCGCACCATGGTGTCGAGTTTGTGAATAAGTTCGGCACGCCTGTATACGCTGCAGGGGACGGGGTGGTCGTCTTTGCAGGTCCAGATCATGAAGCGGTGTATAGCCCGTGGCTGAATTTTTATGGCAATGTGGTTGTGATCAAACATGAGGATGATCTATATACTCTATACGCTCATCTGTCCAGGATCACTGCTGAGGCGGGACAAACTGTTCTCACAAGGGACCAGGTCGGCGAAGTAGGACAATCCGGTGTGGCGATCGGGAGTCACCTCCATTTTGAAGTCCGCCATGCGGATGTGGAGGATTATTTTTCGACGGAAAACCCTGAACTGTGGCTGGCTCCCAATCCAGATGAAAACGGAAATGCATTTGGAGTTATGGAAATTTCGATTGTTGACGAGGAAGGTCATCTGATTCACTATACAGAATTTACTGCCCAGTTCTTTTTGGAAAAGGGCCAGCCTTCGAGCAGAACGTATTATGGGGCTACCTACTCCAACGACATGTTGAATGGAACAGAAAACGCGGCGTTGGGAGACATACCGCCAGGTTATTATCGTATCGTTTTGAAATACAACGGTCAGTTCTATGAACGCTGGGTTGAAGTAGAATCAGGGAAAGCAACACAAGTACTAATTGTCGTGAAATAAGGGAAATACCACCTCAAAATTCAAAATGGAGACAAAATGGGACTCAAACCTGATCACTGGATCCGCAAGATGGCGCATGAACAGCGTATGATCGAACCGTTCGAAGACAAACAAGTCCGCGATGGGGTCGTCTCCTATGGCGTGTCATCGTATGGCTACGACGTCCGTGTGGCGGATGAATTCAAGATCTTTACAAATGTCTTTTCTGCTACGGTTGACCCGAAGAACTTCGACACGAAATCCATGGTGGATTACATTGGCGACGTGTGCACAATCCCACCCAATTCGTTTGCGCTGGCACGTACCATTGAATACTTCCGTATCCCCCGCAAAGTGCTGACAATCTGTCTGGGAAAGTCCACGTATGCGAGGTGTGGCATTATCGTCAACGTCACGCCGTTCGAGCCTGAGTGGGAGGGCTTTGTCACGTTGGAAATCTCCAATACG
>JANMSY010000282.1:0-3594 GCA_031389865.1 Anaerolineales bacterium
GTGACCGCCGCGGCGACGGGGCTGTTGCTCAAGGAGCGCGGTTTCAAAGTCGCTGTGCAAAAACTGGACCCATACATCAATGTGGATCCCGGGACGATGAGCCCGTACCAGCATGGAGAGGTATATGTGCTGGATGACGGCGCAGAAACGGACCTCGACCTGGGTCACTACGAACGATTCATTGACATCCGCCTCAGTCGCTCCAGCAACTTCACCAGCGGACAGGTCTACGCCGAGATCATCGGCAAGGAGCGCCGCGGTGATTTTCTCGGTGGGACGATTCAGGTGATCCCGCATATCACAAACGAGATCAAGCGCCGCGTGGCAGGCATTGCAAAGGAGACAAAAGCCGATGTGGTGATCGTTGAGGTCGGTGGAACGGTGGGTGACATCGAGTCTCAACCCTTCCTGGAAGCGTTGAGGCAGCTCCGCAACGAGGTGGGACGCGAGAATGTGTTCTTCATCCACGTTACCTGGCTGCCGTACATCGGCGCAACGGGCGAGATCAAGACCAAGCCAACCCAGCATTCAGTCGCGGCGCTGCGCTCGATCGGTATTTCACCCAATATGATCATCGCCCGTTCCGATTACCCCATGGACAAGGAATTGTGCGACAAGATCGCGCTGTTCTGCGATGTGGAAAGACAGGCGGTCATCCCCATGACCACCAGCGATGTGTTATACGAAGTGCCGTTACTACTTGAGAAGGCGGGGGTGGGCGATTACCTGGTTGAAAAACTTGGCATGCAGGCCACGCGGAAACCAGACATGAAACCCTGGGAAAAACTGGTGGAACGGGTGCGCAAGCCGAAGCCGACGGTGAAAGTGGCCCTGGTTGGAAAATATGTGGAACTGCAGGACGCGTATATGTCTGTGCGTGAGGCATTGAAACACGCAGCACTATCCAACGACGTGGAGGTGGAGATCGGCTGGGTACATTCTGCCGACCTTGAAAAGGACAAAGGCTGGGATATCATCCGGAACTCGGATGGGATCCTCGTGCCGGGTGGGTTTGGATCGCGAGGCATTGAAGGCAAGATACTGGCTGCACGGTATGCCCGCGAAAAGCAAGTGCCGTATTTAGGCCTGTGTTTGGGAATGCAGGTGATGTGCATTGATTTTGCACGCGGTGTCCTCAACCATGAAGATGCGAATTCATCCGAGTTCGACCACAGTACAGAATATCCCATCATTGACCTGATGCTCGACCAGCGCGCGATCACAGATATGGGCGGGACCATGCGGCTTGGGCTCTATCCGTGCGAACTGCAGGAGGGGACGAAAGCTGCTGCTGCATATGACGTGGAAAAAGTGGACGAACGTCACCGTCACCGTTTCGAGTTCAACAACGCCTACAAACAGGATTTTGAGAGGGCAGGCATGGTCTTCTCGGGTATGTCTCCTGACGGGAAACTGGTGGAGATCGCCGAGGTCAGGGATCATCCCTTCATGGTTGGCAGTCAGTTCCATCCTGAGTTTTTATCACGCCCCATGAAACCGCACCCGCTGTTTTCAGGGTTCGTTAAAGCGGCGAAGGAAAACAACAACCGCAAGTAAAAAAAAACTGAAGTGGACAAGTCCACTTCAGTTTTACAGTACAGACTACTATCGCCTTTTCTTTCCCGTTTTTCTCTTGGTATCAGAAGGTCTGGCCGGCACGTTCGCAACTTTTGAAGCCACACCGCCCGCCACCGCCCCGCGATAGGGTTCATGCAGGCTGACCGGAGCAGGTGCTGATTTTCGAAGCCGCAGGTTGAGCATTTCAACGAGAACGGAAAAACCCATCGCAAAGTATATATATCCCTTTGGTATGTGCTGGTGCAGGCCCTCGACAACCAATGTAAAACCGATCAATAACAGAAAACTTAATGCCAGCATCTTGATCGTAGGATGTTTCTCGACAAAATGGCTGAGTGGCGTGGCCGAAAACACCATCACAACCGCCGCGATGACCACGGCAGCAACCATGATGGCCAGTTCATCCACCATACCGACCGCAGTAATGACAGAATCAAGTGAAAAGACGATATCAAGCAGCATGATCTGAAAGATCACACTCCAAAACGCGGCCCGAACCTTTGAGGATGCCTGACCCTCCTCACCTTCCAGCTTCTGGTGAATCTCGTGCACGCTTTTCCACAGCAGGAAAAGGCCACCCGCGATCAGCACCAGGTCACGGCCCGAGATTTCAAAACCGATTACAGTAAAGAGCGGCTCTGTCAGACCAATGATCCACGAAAGCGATAACAAAAGCAAAATCCGTGTCACTACAGCAAGCATGATACCCATGCTTCGGGCACGCTTTTGTTCATTCTGCGGCAGTTTACTCGCCAATATCGAAATGAAAATCACATTGTCCACACCGAGCACAAGTTCAAGGGCTACAAGCGTCAAAAAAGCGATCCAGGTTGCGGGGTCTGCAAGCCATTCCATAAAAAATCTCCTTAAAAGAGTATACCTGCCCAAAGTATAACGCATCTCAAATGCAGGTAAAGGCTATTTGGATAATGCTATAATTCAATTCTTACAAATGGCAACAAACCCGTTAAATCTTCTCTCTCAATCCTCCCTGCAGGATTATGTGGACTGTTCATTACGTTTCAAGCTTCGGTATCTGGACCGCCTGTCCTACCCCGCAATGGAGTCTGAGCCCGCGCTTGAAAACGAGAAACATCAACGTGAGGGCGAATACTTTCACCGCCTCGTACAACAGCATTTCCTGGGCATCCCGCCCGACCAGATTGCCAGGCTTGCCAATACAACCAACCTGCAAAAATGGTGGACCCATTTTCTGGCAGCTCCAGAACTCCAGGGACTTCAAAGTGTCGCCAGCCTGCACCCCGAAGTGAACCTTTCTGCGCCACTTGGACAATATCGCCTGCTCGCCAAATATGACCTGATCGCCATCCACAACGGCAAGGCGACCATTTACGACTGGAAGACATACCGCAAGCGGCCGCGCAACGAATGGCTCTCCGCCCGGCTGCAAACGCGCGTCTACAGTGCCATACTGGCCAGGGCGGGTGCGCATTTAAATAACGGTCAGCCGTTCGAGCCTGAGCAGATCGAGATGATCTACTGGTTTGCAGATTTTCCCAACGAGCCTGCCCGGTTTGCATATTCAACCGCGCAATACAAACGGGATTGGGACCTGCTGGTCAAGCTTTCGGAGGAGATCCAATCCTCGTCCTCCTACCCGCGAACTGAGGACCGTCAAAAGTGCACCTTCTGCACTTATAGATCCTACTGCGAACGCGGCATTCAGGCCGGTGACTGGAACGAAGCGGAAGCAGAGATGGAAGCCGAGGAGTTGTTCGACGTCAACTTTGAACAGATCGGCGAAATCGCTCTTTGAGCGTATAACAGCACAGCGCAACGATTGCACGATCTACTCTTGCGGTATTCACTGCCTACTTTAACGTCAATACTGGATAAGAATAAAATGTCATGCTGAGGGGCGTTGGCTGCCCCGAAGCACACCGCACTTGGCGTGGGTGCAAGTGTCTCTACCAAGGCATGTCCGAGACCCTTCGGTCGCGCAAAACCGCTCCCTCACATCGTCCCGATGTCCTTCGGGAGGGTGACATAATAATA